>CAKZJK010000536.1 GCA_936942565.1 uncultured Caulobacter sp.
GAGGGGGATTTCCAACGGGTGCAGGAACTGATCGGCCGATCGCTGATCTGGGACCCGTCGGACCAGTTGGTGAACTTGGAGGGGCGCGCGCCGCTTTGCTTCAATCCGCTGCTGGGTGGAACCTCATTGGAGCGCGCGCCGGCTCGGCTGAACCTGGGCGCGACCAACGCCACCGGGCTCGACTGGGGCGCTCGCCCGCCGTTCCTGCAGCGGCAGGTGTCGGCGCGCTGCGAGAACGGGATCCTGCGCACCAGCAAGCCGAAGTCGAGCTCGCTGCGCGACAGCGGTTCGTGGGCCGACCGCCGCAAGGTCGACGCCTTCAATCTGTTCTACGCCGACCTCGAGGCCGACGCCTTGGAGCGTAGCAAGAGCGTGGCGGGCGTGGCCCTAACCGGCCGCCAGTAGAGCCTCAAGGCCACCATAGGTCGGCTGGTCGATCCGGATCTGTCCGATGGCCGTGGCGCGCAGGTGGGCCAACACGGCCGGATCTCTGGGCGAAATCTCCCCACGGTATAACGCCTCGCAGAGAGCCGCGTTGAGCGCGGCGAAGTCGCCATCCAGTCCAAGCAGCACTTTGAGGCGCTCGATCGCTTCGGCCTCCAGCCGCGCGCCAAGCTCTGCCTCGCGGGCCACGGTGGCCCGGGCGTTGTCGGCGACGCGGGCGAGGAACGCGTGGCGGGCGTCGCCCGGCGTGGCCGCTTCCGCGTCGAAGGCGGCGATCGCCTCGGATAACTCGGCGGCGGTCGGATGGCTGATCATGCGGCCTCCATCAGAGCGACCAGATCGATCTCGGTCTCGCTGGTTCGCCGTCCGATCATGGCGCGCTCGATCGAGCGATCGGCGCCGGTCGCGAAGCTTTGATACATCATCAGGCACATCACACCCCATTTCAGCGAGCCCAGCGCCTGCCAGAATTTCACCCGCTCCAGCGGGATATCGCCGCCATGGCCGGCCAACAGGTCGGCATAGTCGCCAAAGCCGCCGACGGGCTTGCGCCATTCGCCAAACCGCCAGGAGTTGACGCACATCCAGCCGAGGTCCTCGGCGGGGTCGCCAAGATGGGCCAGCTCCCAGTCAAGAACACCGACCAGACCATTCTCTGGGTGGATCATCAGATTGCCATTTCGGAAGTCGCCGTGCACCAGCACGGAGCGATCAGGCGGCGGCGGAGCGATGCTCTCCAACCAACGGAACGCCGCCTCCAGGATCGGGCGCTGGGCGCCCATCTGCCGATAAAGCCCCTCGTAGCGCGCCAGCTCGCCTCGCGCGTCGGAGGTGGCGAGCGGCGGCAATCCCGCCGTTGGAATGGCGTGGATGCGGGCCAGGACCTCGCCACAACGGCGGGCCAAGCCCGGACGGATGTTCGCGAAGGCTTCGTCCCGGACGATCCGTCGGCCCAGCGTTTCGCCCTCCAGGCGACGCATGACATAGGCCTCGCCGACGCCGTCTTCGGGTTCGCAGACGTGGACGACGCTAGGGGCCGGCGCGCCCGCCGCGTCGGCGGCGCGGATGAGGGCGGCCTCGCTGGCGAGGGGCAGGGCAGTGTCCCGCGGCAAGGCGCCGTCCGGCCGTCGGCGCAGGATCAGCGGCGTCCCGTCGTCCAGGTCGAAGGCCCAGGTTTCCAGGCTGGCGCCGCCTGACAATCGACGGGCGTTCCGGGCGCCGGTCGCGGCGGGCGACAGGCGCGGGGCGAGGCGGTCCAGGGCGGCGGAGACATCCATGGCGGGCCAGCTTCCAGCCTTGACCCGGCGTCACGCAAGAGCTCCTCGTCTTTACGGCGAGCCCGGCGCGCCTTAGGCACGGGACCACCATTCGCTTTTCAGGATTTTCCATGCCCTCCGGTCTCGCCGCGCTGCTCGATGACGTCGCCGGCATCACCAAGCTGGCCGCCGCTTCGCTGGACGACGTGACGGGGGCGGCCGGCAAGGCCGGCTCGAAGGCCGTGGGCGTGGTCGTCGACGACACGGCCGTCACGCCCGGCTACGCCATGGGCTTCACGCCCGACCGCGAGCTGCCGATCGTCTGGAAGATCGCGCTGGGCTCGCTGCGCAACAAGCTCCTGTTCCTGCTGCCCGGCGCCATGCTGCTGTCGGCGTTCGCGCCGTGGGCGGTGACGCCGATCCTGATGTGCGGCGGCGCCTATCTGGCGTTCGAGGCGACCGAGAAGATCCTGGAAGCCTTCACGCCCGAACACGAAGGCGAGGCGGTCGAGGACCTGGCGCTGAGCGGGCCGGAGCTAGAAAAGCAGAAGGTGTCCGGCGCCATCCGTACCGATTTCATTCTCTCGGCTGAGATCATGGCCATCGCGCTGGCTGACGTCTCCGACAAGCCGCTCGGCATTCAAGCTGGGGCCTTGGCGCTGGTCGGCGTTCTGCTGACCATCGGCGTCTATGGCGTGGTCGCCCTGATCGTGAAGATGGACGACATCGGCCTGCACCTTTCGCGTGGCAAGGTTCAGAGTCTGCGAGGCTTTGGCCGGGGGCTGGTCAAGGCCATGCCCTGGACGATGGAAGCTCTGACCGTGGTCGGCACGGCCGCCATGCTTTGGGTGGGCGGAGGCATCATTGTCCACGGCCTTGAGAAGTTCCACCTGACGCCCGTGCCTCATTGGGTCGAAGGCTTCTCGCACTGGGCCGGACAGGCGCCAGGCGTCGGCGCGGTGACCGGCTGGCTGGCCTTCGCGCTAGGCTCGGCGGTCGTCGGCCTCGCGATCGGCGGCGTCCTGGCGGGGGTCCTGCACCTTTGGCATCACCGCAAGGGCGCGGCGGCGCACTAACCCGCCTCGTTTAGCGAAGAGGCCGGCTTCCAGTCGAACAGCTCCTGCAGCATCCGCAGCGCCTGGCCTCGCGGCGAGGCGAGCTCGGGGTCGCGCGCCAGGATCAGGCGGGCGTCGTCGGCCGCGACGGCGATCAGGTCCCGGTGCGCCACGGGATCGGCCAGCCGATAGGCGGGGAAGCCGCTCTGCTTCAGGCCCAGCGGATCACCGCCGCCGCGCAACTCCAGGTCCTTCTCGGCGATCTCGAAGCCGTCGTCGCTACGGCGCAGGATGTCCAGGCGCTTCTGGGCCACTTCCGATAGCGGCGGATCGTAGAGCAGCACGCAAGAGCTCTCGCGCGTGCCCCGACCCACGCGGCCCCGCAGCTGGTGCAGCTGGGCCAGGCCGAAGCGGTCGGCGTGCTCGATGACCATGATGCTGGCGTTGGGCACATTGACCCCGACCTCGACCACCGTCGTTGCGACCAGCACGCTGACCTCGCCATCGACAAAGCGCTGCATGACAGCGTCTTTCTCGGCCGGCGGCATCTGGCCGTGTACGAGGCCGACGCCAGGCAGATGACGGGCGAGGTCGGCGGCCCGATCCTCGGCCGCGCGCAAGTCGACCTTGTCGGACTCCGAGACCAGCGGGCAGATCCAGAAGGCCTGAGCGCCGCTGGCGATCGCCGCGCGCAGGCGCTCGACGATCTCGGGCACGCGCGGGGTCGGCGCGGCGCGGGTGGCGACCGGCGTGCGCCCCGGCGGCTTCTCGTCGATGCGCGAGACGTCTAGGTCGCCGAACACGGTCAGCTCGAGCGTGCGCGGGATCGGCGTCGCCGACATCGCCAGCAGATGGACGCCCCAGTCGACGTCGGGCGGGCCCTTGTCTTGCAATCGGCGACGCTCGTTGACGCCGAAGCGGTGCTGCTCGTCGATGATGGTCAGCGCCAGGGCCTTGAAGACGACGTCGTCCTGGAAAAGCGCGTGGGTGCCAACCGCGATGTGGTGGGTCCCGTCGGCCAGGCCCGCTAGCTTGGCGGTTCGGCCCGCGCCCTTGTCGCGCCCGGTCAGCAGGATCACCGACAGGCCCAGCGCCTCCAGCGGCGCCGCGATGGTCTCGAAGTGCTGGCGCGCCAGGATTTCGGTCGGCGCCATCAAGGCCGACTGCAGACCCGCGCCGGCGGCGTCGGCCATGGCCAGCATGGCGACCACCGTCTTGCCCGAACCGACATCACCCTGCAGCAGCCGGCTCATCCGTTCGCCCGAGAGAAGATCGCCGCGGATTTCCGACAGCGATCGGATCTGCGCGCCGGTCAGCTTGAAGGGCAGGGCCTTCTCGGCCGCTTCGGACAGCGATCCAGCCGGAATGAGCGGACCCGGATGGGCGCGTCGCGAGGCCTTGCGCTGGGCGAGGGCCAACTGGTGGGCCAGGAGCTCGTCATAGGCCAGCCGCCGGCGCGGACGGGCCAGCGGCGAAAGATCCGCTTCGCTGGCGGGCGCGTGCAGAGCCGCTAGCGCCTCGCGCCAGCCTGGCAAGCGTTCGCGCTCCCGCCAGGCGGAGTCCTGCCATTCCGGTAGCTCCGGCGCGCGCTCCAGGGCTTCGAGGGCGAACTTGCGGAAGGTGCGCGAGGGCAGGCCGGCGGTGGCCGGATAGACGGTCTCGACCTCGGGGATGTCGGCGGCGCGATCCTCGGCGACGATGTAGTCGGGATGGGCGATCTGCAGTTCGGAGGCGAAGCCTTCCGGCCGTTCCACCTTGCCGCTGACCGCCCGTCGCGCGCCCTTGGGATGCTGGCGCTCCAGGTGCGGGCCATGCCCCTTGAACCAGATCAGCGTCAGGAAGCCCGTGCCGTCCCATGCGCGGATTTTCCACGGGTGGCCAAGGCGATGCGGCGGCTGGTGGGCGTCGATCGTGACGACGAAGGTCTGGACCTGTCCCTCCACCGCCTGGTCCACCGTCGTGACGCTTCGCCGGATCAGCCCCGTTGGGGCGGTGAACAGCACGTCCCGCACGATCGGCCCCGCCAGCTTTTCGACAAGCGGCGCGACGCGCGGGCCCACGCCCTTGAGCGTGGACACCGAGCTGAACAGGGGAAAGAGAATCTCCGGGCGCATCCGCCGCGATCCTAGCCGCGTCCGGGCCCGTCCGCAGCCACCGGGCTCAGATTGACTTGTTCATCACCGGCTGCAGGGCGATCACGATGTCGGAATATTCGTCCGCGCGCGACGCGCCCGAGACGTTGAGCCGGGTGTACAACCACGTCGCGCCATGGCGGGCGTAGGCCTCGGACCAGCGGTTCTTGGCGTCGACGAGATTGTTGGCCTCGCCCGCGAACACCACGGTTCCCTTGGAATCCAGATAGACGTAGTTGCCGGCGATCGTGGTCGCCGGGTCGCCGTTGTCGGCGAGCTTGTAACGGTAAACGGCGCCCGAGGCGCCCTTGAGTTCGATGTAAGGCTTCACGCGGTCCTCGCCATGGGAAACACTCGGCGTAGACGCACAGGTCGTGAAGCGTCCCGTGGGCCAAATTATGGCTACCAAGAAACTACCGCAGCACGCCCGATCTTGCCAGGAAACGCCTCGTCCGCTCCTCGCGCGGCGAGGCGAGAAGCGAGCGTGAAGGTCCTTGCTCCACGATCACGCCGCCGTCCATGAAAATCGTGCGGTCCGCGACATCGCGCGCGAAATCCATCTGGTGGGTGACGATAACCATGGTCCTTCGCTCGGCCGCCAGGTCGCGGATCACGGCCAGGACCTCGCCGACCAGTTCGGGGTCGAGGGCCGAGGTCGGCTCGTCGAACAGGATGACCTCGGGGTCCATGGCGAGCGCTCGGGCGATGGCGCAGCGCTGCTGCTGACCGCCGGACAACGCGGCCGGATAGGCGTCGGCGCGGTCGGACAGGCCGACCTTGTCGAGCAGCGCCAGGCCTTTGGCGCGGTCTTCGGCAGGCGGCGCCTTGCGGACCACCACCGGCCCTTCGATCACGTTCTCCAGCGCGGTGCGGTGCGGAAAGAGGTTGAACGCCTGGAAGACGAAGCCGACGCGGCCGTTCAGAGCCTTGGCCAGCGGCGCCTTGCCGCCGGCCGTCACGCCCGCGATCGTCAGATCGCCGCCGTTCAATGGCTCCAGACCCGCCAGGCATCGTAGCAGGGTGCTCTTGCCCGAACCGCTGGGGCCGATGATCGCCACCACCTCGCCAGGCGAAACGGTCAGGTCGACCCCGGCCAGCACGGGTGTCGCGCCGAAGCTTTTCCGCAGGCCTCTGGCGTTGATCGCGCTCATCGGCGGCCCTCCGAGGCGCGGCGCTCCAGGCGGTGCTGGGCGGCGGCCAACACGGTCGAGACGATCCAGTAGATGGCCGCGGCGGCCAGGTACATCGTGAAGATCTCGTACGTCCGCGCGGTGATCAGCTGCGTCTGGCGGAACAGCTCCGGCACCTGGATCGTGGCGGCCAGGGAGGTGTCCTTGACCAGGCTGATGAAGCTGTTCGACAGGGGGGCGACCGCGGTGCGGGCCGCCTGGGGCAGGATCACCCGGCGCAGGGTCTGGCTCCGGCTCATGCCGAGCACGGTCGCGGCTTCCCACTGACCCTTGTCGACCGCGGCGATGGCGCTGCGCAGGATCTCGCAGGCATAGGCCGCGACATTGAGCGAGAAGCCGATCCCGGCGGCCGCCAGGGCGGGCATCTCGATCCCGAACTGCGGCAGGCCGTAATAGATCAGGAACAGCTGCACCAGGAGCGGCGTGCCCCGGAACGCCGAGACGTAGACGCTGGCGGGCCAACGCAGTAGCGGCGATCGCGACAGGCGCATGAGCGCCAGGACAAAGCCCAGCGCGACGCCCACGCCCATGCCGATGATGCTCAACAGGACCGTATAGCCCGCGCCCTTCAGCAGCAGCGGCGCGGATTGGCGCAGAAGATCGAGGCCGGTGTCCATGCCTAGCGGGTGACGTCCACGCCAAACCACTGTCGCGACAGGGCGGTGAGCTTGCCGCTCGCGCGCAGGGCGTCGATCGCCTGGTCGATGATGACCTTGAGCGCGGCGTCCTTCTTCATGGCCACGCCCGCGCCCTGCGCCGCGAAAGGCGGGCCGGAGGCGACGAACTCGGGCGAGGTCTTGATGAAATCGGCGGCGACCAGGCGATCGTTCAGCACCGCGTCGATCCGGCCGGCCTTCAGGTCCTGGTACTTGGTGGGATCGTCATCATAGGTGCGCACGTCGGCCGTGGGCACGTTGGCGCGCAGCCATTGCTCGTAGTTGGTGCCCAGGCCCACGCCGACCTTCTTGCCGGCCAGTTCTCCCGGCTTGCTGGGGCCGGGCTTGGCCTTCAGGGTGATGATCTGGATGCCCGAGATCGTGTAGGGCTCGGAGAAGTCGTACTTGACCTTGCGCTCGGGCGTGATGGTGATCTGGTTGATCACGACGTCGACGCGCCCGGACTCCAGGGCCCCAAGAAGGCCCGCGAACGGCGCGGGGCGGAACTCGGGCTTCAGGCCCAGTTGCGCGGCAAGCGCCTTGGCGAAGTCGACCTCGAAGCCGGTGAGCTGACCGTCGGCCCCTTGGAAGTTGAATGGCGGATAGGTGCCCTCCAGGCCGATGCGCAAGGTCCCGGACGCCTTGATCCGCTCCCAGCCGCCGCCGGCGGCCTCCGGCTTTTTGGCGCAGGCGGCCAGCAGGGCGAGGCCTAGGCCGGAAACGACGGCGCGGCGGGCGGGGAATCGCATCGAAGGACCCTTGGGCGAAACACTCTCGCGCAGTTCTATACGGGCGCGCGCCGTTCGCCAGTCCGAACGCGCGCCGCCATCTCGCGAGACGCCAAACGTCTAGCGCTTGCGCACGAACACCGTGCCGGCCGAATAGCCCGCGCCGAAGCTGCAGATCAGGCCCGTCTCGCCCGGCTGGAAGTCGTCATTGGCCGTGTGGAAGGCGATGATCGAGCCGGCCGAGCTGGTGTTGGCGTATTCGTCCAGGATGATGACGTTCTCGCCGGGCGCCGGGTCGCGACCCAGCACCTTGCGGCCGATCATCTCGTTCATGTTGATGTTGGCCTGGTGCAGCCACAGGCGCTTCAGGGTCGAGGGATCCAGGCCTAGGTCCCGGGCGTGCTCGATGATCATCTCGCTGACCATGGGCACCACCTCGCGGAACACCTTGCGGCCTTCCTGGACGAACAGCTTGTCCTTGGCGTCGATCCCTTCCGGCGCGGCGCGGTTCAGGAAGCCGAAGTTGTTGCGGATGTTGTTCGAGAACTGGGTCTTCAGGCGCGTGCCCAGGATCTCCCAGCCGTTCGTGGCCTGATCCGCGTCCTCGACGATCACCGCGGTCGCCACGTCGCCGAAGATGAAGTGGCTGTCGCGGTCCTTGAAGTTCAGGTGGCCCGAGCAGATCTCGGGATTGACCATCAGCACGGCCTTGGCGCTGCCGGTCGTGACGAAGTCGGCGGCGGTCTTGATGCCGAAGGTGGCCGACGAGCAGGCCACGTTCATGTCGAAAGCGAAGCCCTCGATGCCCAGGGCCTGCTGGATCTCGATGGCCATGGCCGGGTAGGGGCGTTGCATGTTCGAGGCGGCGCAGATCACCGCGCCGATTTCGCTGACAGGCTTGCCCCAGCGTTCGATCGCCTGCTTGGCGGCCTCGACCGCCATCTCGGCCAGGATCGAGATTTCGTCGTTCGGCCGCTCGGGGAGGATCGGACGCATGACCTCCGGATCGACGATCCCGGACTTGTTCATCACGAAGCGCGACTTGATGCCCGACGCCTTCTCGATGAACTCGGGCGAGGAAGGGGCGAGAGCGACCACGTCGCCGGCCGCGATGGCCTCGGCGTTGGCGGCGTTGAAGCGCTCGACGAAGGTGTTGAAGGCCTCGACCAGTTCGGCGTTGGAGATGCTGTGGGGCGGGGTGAACAGCCCCGTGGCGGCGATGACGGCTTGCGGCAAGACGGCGGTCCCGATGATACGCGCGAGCCTCGTCCTGTCTCGGGCGGGCTCGCGTTCTGACGTTTGTTTGACGCCGTAGATAGCACGGAAGCCAGCCCCGTCATCCAGCGCCTTTTCCGGTTCGACACGCAATGGCCCCAAACGGGACCGTGAACCGCCGCATGCCCGCCGCGTTATCCGCTTAGCCCTAGGCTGGCTGAGGGAGCAAAGAGTACGCGTAGAATAGGAGTATAAAAATGAAGACTCTCATCGCCACTACCCTGGTCGCGGGTTCGGTTCTCGCGGTCCCGATGTTCGCTCAAGCCCAGAATTCGACCGACGTCTATGGTTCGGTCAACTATGGCCAAACTCGGACGCGCGGCGCCGACACCGGTGCAATTCAAGGGCGCGTCGGCGCCAAGTTTACGCCTAATTTTGGCGTCGAAGGCGAGCTGGCCGGCGGCGTCGATGGCGACACCGTCTATGCGCCGGGCGCGGCCAAGGTGAAGATGGAGCATCAGGCGGCCGCCTACGCCGTCGGCTACCTGCCCGTGAGCCCCAATCTCGACCTCTTGGCCCGCGTCGGTTACGGCACGACCAAGTTCGAGACCAAGAACCCCGCCGCCACCGATTTCGACGGTAGCCGCGAGAGCTGGAACTACGGCGTCGGCGCCGAGTACAAGTTCGACGGCAAGAACGGCATCCGCGCCGACTGGACCAAGTCCGAATACACCAAGAGCGACCTGAGCTCGAACACGGTGTCGGTCGGCTACGTCCGTCACTTCTAGCCCTGATCGCAAGATCCAGAGAGCGGCGCGTCCTCCGGGGCGCGCCGTTTTCTTTTGGCTTGGACGGTTGAGCCTCGTGCTTGACGACGGCCTGCGACGCCCTCCAATCTAAACGACAATAAGATAAAGGGAGGCGCGTCGGTTTTGGACAAGGCGCTGTTGATTCAGCTGGGTGGCTCGGTCGTGGCCGTCGCCTTGCTGGTGGCTGTCGCGGCCTGGCTTGGCGCGGCGCGACCCACGCCGCCGCTCGACGCCGATGCGGCCAGGGCGCTTCTGGCCGTCGAGTTTCCCGATCACAAGCCAAGCTCGGTCTGGATCGCCGCCGATGGCGCCGGCCTGATCGCGCGGGCTAGAGACGAGGCGCTGGTGATCTGGCGACGCGGAGACGGCTATGTCGCCCGGGAAGCGCCCTGGAGCGCCGTCTCGGCGGTTCGTCCCGCGAAGGGACGTCTTGCTCTTCGCGTGGGCGATGGTCGTCCCGTCTTCGCCGTCTCCGACGACGTCTGGCCGCCCAGGGAGCTCGCCTGATGCTGAAGCCTTCCTTTGATCCCGTTCAGCTGGCGATCCCGTTCTTCGTGTTGGCCATTGTCCTGGAAATCCTGCTCGGCCGTTTCGGCAAGGCCAAGGCGAACTACGAGACCCGCGACACCGCCATGTCCCTGACCATGGGTCTGGGCAGCACGGTGGCGGGAATCCTGTTTGGCGGGGTGATCTTCGCCGCCACGATCTGGGTCTGGAACCATCGGATCTTCACGATCCCGATGACGGCGGTCTGGGCCTGGGTCGCGGTCTTCCTGCTGGAGGACCTGACCTACTACTGGTTCCACCGGATCGCCCACGAGCGACGGTTCTGGTGGGCCAGCCACGTCAACCACCATACCTCGACGCACTACAATCTCTCGACCGCGCTGCGTCAGACCTGGACCGGCGGCGTGGCGGGGACCTGGCTCTTGTGGCTGCCGCTGTCGTTCATCGGCTTTCCGCCGGCCATGGTTGCGATCCAGAAGGGCGTCAGCCTCGTCTACCAGTTCTGGATCCACACCGAGGCGATCAAGCGCATGCCGCGCTGGTTCGAGGCGGTGTTCAACACGCCCTCGCATCACCGCGTCCACCACGCTCGCAACGCCCGCTATCTGGACGCCAACTACGCCGGCATCCTGATTATCTGGGATCGCCTGTTCGGCACCTTCATCCCGGAGACCGACGAGGAGCCCTGTCGCTATGGCACGGTGAAGAACCTCGGCAACTTCAACCTGCTGCACAACGTTTTTCACGAGTGGGTCGGGATCGGTCGAGACGTGGCCGGGGCGAAGTCTCCGCGCGAGGTCATCGGCTACGTGTTCGGTCCACCCGGCTGGAGCCCCAATGGCTCGCGCGACACCTCCCACACGCTGAAGGCCAAGTGGCGGGCGCGAATGGCGCGCGAGACGCAAACGCCGCCGCAATAAAGCCTCACTGCGCCGTGCTGATCTTGGGTTGAGTGGCGTTCTCCCCGAAGCTTGCACGGAGCGTTCCGATGCCTCGGTTCCTGGGCCTGCTGCTGGCGGGCCTGATCGTCGTCATGTCCACGTCCACAACGCTCGCCGAAGTCCGCGACTACACGGTCGCTTCCAAGGCGTTCGAGGGCAGCAAGCTGGGCCTCGGCGGTCAGCGCCGCGCGCGGGTCTATCTACCGGCCGACTACGAAACCTCGGGCCGCCGCTATCCGGTGATCTACTTCCTGCACAACCTCTTTGATGACGAAAAAGCCGCCTTCGATCGCGACGGCTTCGCCAAGCTGCTGGACCAGGCGATCGCCGCCAAGGCGATACCGCCCGTCATCGTGGTCGCGGCGGACTTCAGCACGCCGTTGGGAGGCTCGATCTACACCAGCTCGCCGGTGACCGGCCGGTGGGACGATTTTCTGGCTATCGAGCTGGTGGGCTGGACCGACCAGACGTTCCGCACCCTGGCGCGCCGTGACAGTCGCGGTCTCGCCGGCGATCGGATGGGAGGTTACGGCGCGATCGCCATGGGCATGCGCCATGCCGACGTGTTCGGCGCGGTCTATGCCCTGCATCCCGTCGGCGCGGGCGCGGGCCTGCAACCGATGTTGTCGCGGCCGAACTTCGCGCTGCTGCAGAACGCCAAGTCACTGGACGACCTGAAGAGCGACGGGTTCTCGCAGCTGTTCACCGCGATCTTCCAGGCTCACCTGCCCAATCCCGACAAGCCGCCGCTCTACGTCGACCTGCCGGCGCGTCAGGTGGATGGCCGGCTGGAGATCGACACGCGGCAGCTCGCGCGGCTTTTCGGGAGCTTTCCCTTGGATCGGCAGGTCCAGCGTCACGCCGACGCCCTCAAAACCTTGCGCGGTCTGAAGTTCGATTGGGGCCGCAACGACCCCAATCCCGACCACGTCGTTTCAGACCAGGCGCTGTCACGCATGCTGACCGAGTTCGGGGTGCCGCACGAGGCCGAGGAATATGTCGGCGGTTGGGGCGATCGCACCTGGGGCGAGACCGGGCGGGTCTATACCGCCATGCTGCCGTTCTTCGCCCGGACCCTGGTTGTGGACTAGGCCTCAGTCACGCAGCAGGGGCAGGGAAAGTCCCGTCGCTTGGCGCGTGGCCAGCATCTCGCGACGGAAGCGGAACAGCTCGGCCGGCCGGCCGCCAGTCTCGGCGTCGAGACGGCCCAGGCCCTCGACCAGCTCCTCGCGCTCGACCACGCGGCGGAAGTTCTGCTTGTGCAGCGGGACGCCGGCGATCGCCTCGACCGTGCGCTGGAGGGTCGACAGGGTGAACTCCTCGGGCGTCAGCTCGAACACGACGGGCCGGTACTTGATCTTGCCGCGCAGGCGCGAGAGGCCGGTGGCCAGGATGCGGCGGTGGTCGGAGATCATCGGCTCGCCGAGCGCCGCCGACAGCGCCTCGGGCTCGGCGGGGTCCTGGCCGTCGGCGCGGGCGCGGTCGCGGGCGGCTTCTGGCGCGAGGCCAGCCTCGTAGAGCAGTTCGTAGCGCTCCAGAACGCGCTCTTCATTCCACGGCGCGCCGTCGAGCGCGAAGGCCAGGCGGGCGCGCGACCATTTGCCCGCGTCGTCGCCGGCCCAGCGGCGCAAGGCCGGAGCGATGGCCTCGTCCAGCAGGGTCGGGCGGCCGGAGCGCCAATCCTCCCAGGGAAAGAACCGGCTCCACGGCGCCCAGGCGGTGTCAGGGGCGTCGGTGTCGACCGCCTTGGGCGTCAGGCCCAGATAGCCGACCGAGACAACGCGCGCCGCGCCGGCCCCGACCTCGGCCCGCGGGGCGTCGCGGCCCTTGTCGCCGAAGGTGTAGAGCTGCTCGACATAGCCGAGCTGGAACCGGGTCTGCGCGGTCACGAAGGCGCGCAGGCCCAACTCGAACGTGCGATGCGTCTCGGGATCGAAGGGGCCGAAGGGCAGGCCGGAGAGCGGGGAGGCGACGTCGGTGATGGCGTCGTGAGGTCGCACGGTCAGGACGACGGCGTCCCCGTCGCGGATCGCGACGACCACCGCCGAAAGACCGATGACGACCGATATGCTCATTCCGTCTCGAACGCCTCGCCTGGGGCGGACTCGTATCCCGCCGCGCGCGACAGCACGTGGAAACGCTGAACGTAGCGCGCCTGGGCCTCGAACGGGGGCAGGGGCACGATACGCAGGTCGTAGCCCGCCGGCGGCGCGCCGAAGATCTGCAGGGACTCGCCGTGCTCGAACCCCGCCAGCTGGGTGGCCTCGAAGAAGGCGCAGGCGCGATCGGCCTGCTTGATCAGCTTCTTAATCGGGGCAGGCGTCTTGACGGGCAGGCCGAAGCGGATGTGGATCGCATCCTCCAGCCGGGCCTCGAAATCCTTGTAGCTGACGCCCAGCGCAGCCTTGAACGGGCTGATCATGTCGCCGATCACGTACTCGCTGGCGTCGTGAAGCAGGGCCGCTAGCCGCCAGCGCGGCTCGAGGTCGGGTTTGATATGGGCGGCGATCTCTTCGACCACCAGACTGTGCTGGGCAACCGAGAAGCCGTGGTCGCCAACCGTCTGGCCGTTCCAGCGCGCGACGCGGGCCAGGCCATGGGCGATGTCCTCGATCTCGATATCCATCGGCGACGGATCGAGCAGGTCGAGACGGCGCCCCGACAGCATCCTCTGCCATGCGCGGGGCGGTTTGCCCTTATGCAGCCCTTTGGCCACGAGATCGTTCCTCACGGTGAAGGTGGTTGACTGACCCATCGGTTGAGAAAGATCAATGTGTTGGTCGCCGTCATCTGTGGAAATGCCCCTAAAGGGAGTTCGATCATGAGCTGGGCGAGAATAATGGTTCCCCTCGCGGGCGCCGCGCACGACCAAGCCGTCGTGCAATCGGCCGCCAAGCTGGCCGCCGCGTTCCAGGCCGAACTGGCGTGCGTGCACGCGCCGGCCGACATGGCCGACCTTATGCCCTGGATGGGCGAAGGCTTCATGGGCGGCGTGCAGGTCACAGCGCTGGAGAGCCTGAAGGAAGCCGCGCAGGAAGGGGCCAAGGCCTGCGCCAAGGTCGCCGCCGACGTGGCTTACGCGCACACCCGCGTGATCAGCCTGGAATCTCCTGTCTGGGCGGGCTTGGCCATGGAGGGACGGCTCTCGGACGTCATCGTCTTCGACGACGCCGCCGCGCGTGGCCGGGGACCTCTGGCCGAGGCCTTCCAGCAGCTGGTCGCCGACGAGCAGCGGCCGACGTTGGTGGCCCGCCAGGGCTTCAAGGTCGATGGCGTGGCGATGGTCGCGTGGGATGGCGGCAAGGAAGCCAGCCGCGCCATGCGGACGTCTCTGCCGCTGTTGCAGAAAGCGTCCTCGGTCGTGGTCGTCGGCGCGCCGTCGGCCTCGTCCAGGGCGTTCGAGCTGGAGCGGCTGATCGCCTTCCTGGCCGCCCGCGGCGTCAAGGCGACGGCCAAGGTCCTGGACGGTTCTGGCGACGCGGGCGGCCTGCTGCTGAACGCCGCGCGTGACACCGGCGCGAACCTGCTGGTGGCCGGCGCGTTTGGTCATCCCCGACTGCAGGAGTTCATCTTCGGCGGGACAACCCGGACGTTGCTGAACAGCGATGGTCCGTCGCTGTTCCTGTCGCACTGATCTCGCCCCAACCATAAAAAGAAAGGGAGACGACCGCATGTCTCTTTCGCGCATCGTTCTGCGCCTGGCGCGCAACCCCGGCACCGAGTTCGCCGGCGGCGACGACCATCGCGGCTACGCCCTGACCGCGCCGCTGACCGAGGATGGTCATCTCGACGAGAACGCGTTTTCCAAGGTGAAGGGCGAGTGCAGCGTGCGCCGCTTCGCGCCCGACGAGGACGCGGTCGATGGCCGCTTGAACCGTCGTGGCGCGCGTTGGTTCTTCGACTACGACAACACCGACGACGCCGACGACGAGCCGCTGCACCGTCTGGGCGAACACCGCTTCGCCTTGGGCGAATATGTCACCGTGACCGATGAGGACGGCCGTCCGCTGACCTACAAGGTGATGGAAGTCTCCCCGGTCCAGTGATGGCCGTCAGCCGCCGACGTTGTGGCGGACCAAGGCCTTCATGTCCTTGAACAAGTCGTGGTCGTCGGTGTCGCGGGTCTTGGCCTTGACGACGGCGACGGCCAGCGGCCCGCCCTTGGGGCCCCGCGCCTCGTAGCCCGCCAGACGGAAGCCCTTGGGCGCCGTGTCGTTGGCGATGATCAAGGTCGAGCGAATATCGCCGCGGCCACCCCTCTTGGCCCGGATTTCGGCGCCGCCGTCGCTGGCGCGGATGGCCACGTCGCCCTCGCCATGGTCGTCGTCGGCGGCGATGCTGACGGTTCCCTTGCCGTCGTCGCTCTTCACGCCGACGTTCTTGTTGATCTTAACCTCGGCCGCGCCGCCATCGCTGTTGATGGTCAGGTGGCCGATCCGGATGTCCGCGGTGTCACCGTGAGAGTCGATCGACACGCCCGGCAGGTGAATGCTGGCGTGGTTCTTGTCGCCCTTCGCATCATTCGGCGGCCGGGGCGTGGGCGGAGGCATGACGCCCTTCAGCTCGACCTCGATCGGCGACAGCGCGGCCTCGGCGTCGCCTCCGTTCAGGCGCACCAGGCGCAGGTCGACGGAGGCCGTTGGCGACTCATAGACGCAGGACTGACCATCGCCCGCGACCGACACGCGCCGGAGGGCTCCCTGCTTTTCGGGACAATCCAGGCGATCGATGACCCGCATCGGCTCGCGTAGGCCAAGGTGGCGCTCCTGCTTCTCTTCGGCGCGGTGACAGGCCGACAGGGCCATGGCGCCGGCGCTGATCAACAGCGCGGCCGCGAGCCATTTCGAATGACGCATGAGTACCCCCGGGAACGCTTCCCTCGTCGCGCGGAAGGTGGTCGCCCGCCCGCCGCGCGTCCAGTGAAATCCGAGTAACCCCGATCTCGCCCCAGGCGACGGGAGTTACTGCCCCGGTCGCGCGCCCGACCCTTCGCGACGGGCCAGGAAAGCCAGCCGTTCGAACAGATGCACGTCCTGCTCGTTCTTCAGGAGCGCGCCGTGCAGGGGCGGGATCAGCTTGGTCGGATCCTTCTCGCGCAGGACCTGCTCGTCGATGTCCTCGACCAGCAGCAGCTTGAGCCAGTCCAGCAGTTCGGACGTCGAGGGCTTCTTCTTCAGGCCCGGCACCTTGCGCATGTCGTAGAAGATGCGCAGCGCCTCGGAGACCAGCTTCTGCTTGATGCCGGGGAAGTGGACGTCGACGATGGCCTGCATCGTCTCTTCCTCGGGAAAGCGAATGTAGTGGAAGAAGCAGCGGCGCAGGAACGCGTCCGGAAGCTCCTTCTCGTTGTTCGAGGTGATGATCATCACCGGCCGGACCTTGGCCTTGATGGTCTCGCCGGTCTCGTAGACGAAGAACTCCATACGATCGAGCTCCTGCAGGAGGTCGTTCGGGAACTCGATGTCGGCCTTGTCGATCTCGTCGATCAGCAGCACGGGGCGCTGCTCGCTCTCGAAGGCCTCCCAGAGCTTGCCCTTCTTGATGTAGTTCTTGACGTCCTTGACCCGCTCGTCGCCCAGCTGGCTGTCGCGCAGGCGCGTGACGGCGTCATACTCGTAGAGCCCCTGCTGGGCCTTGGTCGTCGACTTGATGTGCCAGGTGATCAGCGGCGCGCCCATGGCCTTGGCGACTTCGTAAGCCAGGACCGTCTTGCCGGTGCCGGGCTCGCCCTTGATCAGCAGCGGCCGCTCAAGCGCCACCGCGGCGTTGACCGCGACCTTCAGGTCCTCGGTCGCCACGTAGTCGGAAGTGCCTTCAAAGCGCTGGCTCATGCCCATCTCCGCCGGAATCGACTCCGGTTCGAACAGTTGTTCAAATCGAGCTGTTCAAACTACCGGGGCCCGCGCGCTTGGCAAGAGGGGCGAAAGTCCGATCGCGCGGCGGGCTAGGCGGGCTAGGCGGGCTAGGCGGGCTAGGCGGGCACGGCGTAGCCCTTGGCGCGCAGCCTGGCGGCCATGTCGTCCCGCTTGTCCGCCCAATCGCGCGCGAGAAGGCCAAGTCCGACCACGTCGACGGGGCGTCCGCTCTTGATGACGTGGTCGCGGAACAGCGCCTCGCGCTGGAAGCCGTACAGTTCGTGGAGCTTCCAAACCGCCTCGTTCGAAAGCAGCACCTCGCACCACAGCTTGTTGAGGCCCAGGTCCTTGAACACGTGCTCGATCGCCCAGAATTCGACGTAGGACCCCACGCCCAGGCCGCGCACATTGGGGCTGGCCAGGTAGTACGCCCAGGCGCAGCGCCGATGGGTTTTGTCGATGTCGGCCAGGTTCACGAGGCCGACCGGCTCGTCGTTCACCTCGATGATCCAGTATCGGCGATCGCGTCGGCCGGGGATGGCGTCGAACCATCGATCGTGCTCGTCGCGGGCGATCGGATGGTCGGAATACATGTAGGCCGCCACCTCTGGACTGTTGCGCCAGGCCAGCAACCTTTCGCGATCGTCCTCGATCACCTCGCGCATGCGGACGATGGTGCTCATGGGGTGGTTTCCGTCATGCGGCCTTGGTGGTCTTTTCGCGAAGCGCCTCGGCGATCTCGGCGATCGCTGGATCCCATTCCCCCATGACGGCTGGAGAGAAAACCCGCGCTTGGGGATAGAAGGGATAGTAGTCGGTTCCGAACTGTGTCCAGGCCCCGGGGGACGTCAGCAGCCAGATCGGCGCGCCAGTCGCGCCCGCCAGGTTCGTGGTGGCGTTCGAGAAGCCGACGATCAGATCGACCGCCGCGGAGAGGGCCGTGACGTCATCGAGATCCTGCTTGAGATCGATGCCTGGCGGTTGCCAGATCTCGATCCCAAACTCTTCCTTGGCCTGGGCCAGTTCCTCGTCGCAGTCGCCGTACTGAAGATTGACGAACGTCACGCCGGGCGTCTGCAGCACGGGCCGCCAGCCCTCGAACGGCGAGAATTGACGCGCGCGCTCGGCGTTCAGCCTCAGGCTCTTCCAAAGCAGCGCGACCTTGGGAGCGGGCCCCAGCTTTTCGAGTTCGGCCTTCCAATGGGCGACCCGATCCGGATCTGGCTTGAGATAGGACGCGGTCTTCGGGAACGCGTCGAGCGATCCGCGCAGGGGGAGGAGAAAGGCGCCCAGCGGCGCCCAATAGTCGAATCGCTCCCAGTCGTTGATTTCCGGCGCCGCGCGATACACGCGACCTTCGTACTGGAAGGTCCGGTGCACCGTGACCTCGACATTTGGAAACGAACGCTCGAACAGCGGAACCAAGCGCCGTTCGACCGCCAGGGTCAGCGACCCGTCCGGACCGAGGCGATCCAGGATGTCGGGCAGCAGGCCCGCGAACGCCACCTCGTCGCCCAAGCCCTGTTCCTGGCAGATGAACAATGACTTTCCCCTGAGATCCTGATCCGACCACAGGGTTCCGGGGATGTGGAAGCGGGGCGCCTCCGTGAGATTGGGCGAAAACCGCCCTTCGTATTCCTTCCAGCCCTCTTCGAGGCGGCCGAGAGACAGGTACA
>CAKZJK010000537.1 GCA_936942565.1 uncultured Caulobacter sp.
GCGGAATCGAGGCGAGCGGGCGCGGCGCGGCGATCACCAGCTTGGCCCCGCCCAGCGTCGGAGCCGCCATGGTCGCGGCCGGCTCCTCGACCCACGAATTGGCATGATGGCAATGACCGCCCAGGCAACAGGCGGCCTTGCAGGGCGCGGTGTCGTGGCGCGGGCTGGTCTCGACGGTCGTCTGGCCCGCGGCGGCGAGCGGCCGCTCGTCGCAGACGCAGGCCGCCGATGCTACAGCGGGCGCGACGACCAGCAGCGACAGGACGCAGGCGGCCAGAAGGCCCCCGAGGTTCCGCCACCATGTCGTCGTCCTGACCATCAACGCTCTATAGCTTTTGAGAACGACTCTGAGAACGCGTTACATGATTACAGTCGGAGGTGGCTCAGCGGACGGGGCGCGAGCCTCGGGGCAGGGTGGTCAGCGTCAGCAGCAAAGCTATCGCCAGCAGCGCGGCGTCGACGCCCCAGCCAATCGCATCGACCATCGCGCGAGCTTGCAACGCCCCGTGCGCCAAGGCGATCAAGGCGAGGAGACCGGCGGTGATCCGGCGGAGCGCCTTTGAGATGCCGGCTGGCGTCCCGACGACGGCCGAGGCGCAAGCGGCCAGGGTGGCCAACCCCCACGCCGCCACCGGGGCGGGCGTTGGCGACAAGAGGCCGACCAGCGCCGAGAAGGCGTAGGCGAGCGGCTGACTCCATGCGAAGGCG
Organism: uncultured Caulobacter sp.; assembly: GCA_936942565.1. Lineage (GTDB taxonomy): Bacteria > Pseudomonadota > Alphaproteobacteria > Caulobacterales > Caulobacteraceae > Caulobacter. The sequence continues at coordinate 709 of CAKZJK010000537.1, forward strand.
ACCCATAGCCGTTCCCAGCGGGGCGCCGGACGGCCCTTGTCGCGGCGGCGCGCTAGCCAGATGGCGACTCCGCTGGCCGTGACGGCGGTGAGGCCAAGACCCAGCAGGAAGTAGGCGACCTTGACCGGCCAGCCGCCGAACCAGCCGAAATGAAGCGGGGTCATGGCGGACAGGACGCGGAAGCCAAGGGAATCGCCCTCATAGCCGACCGCGCCCAGGATCTTGCCGCCGCCGTCGACCACGATGGTCTCGCCCCGCGACAGGCGGTTTTCGGTGACGAGGTTGACGTTGACGTGCTGGCCGCGCTCGCCAGGGTGCTGGACATAGAGGTAGGTCGGCCGCGCGTCCGGGTGACGGGCTGTCACGGCGGTCAGCGCCGCGGCGACGTCCATCACTTTGGCCGGACGCGGGTCGTCGCGAACCACCGGACCGCTGAACAGGGCGTAGGCCTTTGTGGTGTCGCCCTTGAAGGTGGCCAAGGCCAGGACGCCGACGATGATCGTCGTCAGGCCCAGGAACGCGCCGGTCAGGGAGACGACGAGGTGGAAAGGCAGGCCCCAGACCGAGATCCGGTTGTGCAGATCGGCTTCCTGCAAGCGCTTTGAGCCGCCCCAGCGGAAGGCGAAAGCGTCCTTGAAGACCCGGGGATGCGACAGCACGCCCGAGACCAGCGACGACAGCAGCGCCACGCCGGTCAGGCCCACCACGAACCGGCCCCATGTGCTGGGCAGGTGAAGCACCGTATGCAGCTCAGCCTGGAACTCGGTCCAGGGAGTCCGCGCCTCGCCGACGAGCCGGCCGGCTTGGTCGGCGACATAGGTGCGTTCGCGACCGCTGACGTCTTCGCTCTGGACGGTCAGGCGAGGATGGTCCGGTTCGGGCAAGCGCACGAGCAGGTCATGAGCCTTTGGATTCTTGGCGACGGCGGCCTGGACGGCGGCGTTCACCGCTTGGGGCGACGCCGCGTGCAGGACAGGTCCCGCCGGCTGCTCCCAGCGGGCGAACTCCTGGGTGAACACCGCGACCGAACCCGAGAAGCAGACGAGGTAGATCAAGGCGGCGAAGGCCAGTCCCAAGGCCGAGTGACCAGCCAGCATGGCGCGCACGAAATCGGCCGGGATCCTCGGCCAGATTGGTTTGCCCGTAGCCTTGGCTTTCGTGGGCGCGAGCTTGTCGGGAGAAGCGTCCATCACAGCGCGCCTTTCAGAAAGGCCGCGCCCAGGGTGAGGGTCGCGACGCTGGCCAGGACCGCGAAAGCCCGAAGGATTTTATCGTCGGAAAGGGTCCAGGCCATGCCGCCGGCCCACAGGAACGGGACGATCAGTCCGCCGATGACCATCCGGCTCTGGATCTGGCCCGGCGCGCAGATCGCCACCGCCAGGCCGCAGCCCAGGGCGGCCACGCCCGCCAGCGGACCGGCCAGGAAGCCGCGTAGCCAACCGCGCCAGGCGACGCGGCGGCGGTCCGACGGTTCGGGGGCCAGTTCGCGGGCGGCCTTCTTCCGAGCGTTCCGGCGCTCTACGCCGATCGCCACGAGGACGAGCGCCGCCAGGGAGCCGACCGCCAGAACGGCGGCGGGGCCGCGCGCGGCGCCCATCAGCGGAACTGAGGCGCCGATCGCCAGGACAAGCAGGCTCCAGCCGCCCAGGATCAGCCATGGACGTCGGGGGCTGGGACTATCCCAGGCGCGTTTCAGCAGGACAGCGCCGGCCAGCGGCAATGGCGCCAGCGCAAGGGCCCAGAGCGCGCTCACCAGCGCGTCTCCAGGGTCAGGCCCAGAACGCGGGGCTCGCTCAGCATCGCTACGCCCACGTCGCCGCGGGTGTACTGGGCGTAGGTCGCGTTCAGCAGGTTCTTGCCGTAGAGGTACGCCCCCCAATGGGCGCGCTCGTAGCCGAAGCGGCCGTTGAACACGACGCGCTCCTTGACCACGTCGTCCTGCGCCTGCTGCAAGCCCGCCGACGAGTAGCCGCGTGACCGGTAGTTCCCGTCCAGATGGGCGATCAGGCCATTGGTCCAGCGGTAGTCCGCGCCCAACGCCACCGTCCAGTGCGGGGCATAGGGGAACTCCGATCCCGCCAGGTTGCGGGTGTCGACGCCCGAGGTGATTGTGAAGTCGTCGAACTTGGTCTTGGTGTGGCCGAGCGAGGCGTACCAGGACAGGGCCTTGTTGACGCGCTGGGCGACCTCCAGCTCGAAGCCATACAGATGCGACTTGCCGGCGTTGCGGACCTCGTAGTCGTAGCTGTTGATGCCCAGGTTCACCGTCACCTGCTGGTCCTTCCAGTCGACATAGAAGGCGTTGGCGTTGACCGTCAGGGTCCCGTCCAGCCAGGCCGTGCGCAGCGAGGCTTCGTAGTTCCAGGTGTATTCGGGATCGTAGGCCGCGACGGTCGAGCGGGCGATGTTTACGGTCGAGCCGCCAGAGCGGTAGCCGCGCTGGGCGACCAAGCTGGTGTTAATGTCCGGCGTCCAGTCGTACTTGACGCCGACCTTGGGCAGGAAGGCGTTGAACGCACGGGTGTCCCGCGGCGCCGTCGAGCCGGCCTGGGCCACCATGTTGGCCACGAAGGCGTTCACCAGGGTCACGTAAGGCGCGTAGGCCCCGAAGGCCGAGGCCGTAGGATAGGTCCCCGTGAAGCGCGCCACCTGAGTGCTGCTGCTCGTGTTCTTCTCGTGGTCGTAGCGGAAGCCGCCCAGCAGGCTCAGCTTGTCGGTCACGGCGAAGCTGGCGTCGGCGAAGATGGCGCTGGTGTCGATCACCGAGGGCTGATCGCCCGAATAGTCCACCGGGATCACCGGCAGGGCTGCGATGTAGAGATTGGCGAAGGCGTTGGCCTGGGCCGAGGCGGCGGCCTGCTGGGCGGCGGTCGGGCTGGGAACGCTCGCCAGCAGGGTCGAGGTCAGGGTGTTGACCAGGGTCGCGCGAGGGAAGGCGACATTGACCTGACTGGCGGTCAGGTCCTGGGCGTCGCGCTTGGCGTGATAGAGACCGATCAGGCCCTTCAGGCGCTCGCCGTCATAGTTCAGGCGCAGCTCTTGCGAGGCGGTGTCGGTGTTCTGGCGCCGCGCGCCGTACGAGGTGCGGACCGCCGTGAAGTCGAGATCGTAGGTGGAGCGGGTCTTGACCGTGTTCAGCGAGGCGATCGCGTTCAGGGTCAGCTTGTCGCTGAACTTGTAGGAGAGGTCGGCCGTCAGGATGTCGGTCTTGGTCTTGGTCCGGTTCGGATCGCCCGACAGGTCCACGCGGTGCTTGTAGTAGTCAGGCGTGTCGATGCGCGCATAGGTGAACAGATAGCCCGCGTCGCGGTCGCTGTGGGCGTAGGTCAGGGTCGCCTTCAGGCCGGGCAGGGCGGTCGGGGTGAACAGCAGCTTGCCCCGCACGCTGAGACTGTCCAGGGCGTCGATGTCCCGCTTGAGGGTCGGATTGTAGACGAAGCCGTCACTGTCCTTCTTCTCGACCGAGGCGCGGAAGGCCAGCTGGTCGGCGACGATCGGCCCGCCGCCGGCGATCGCGAAGGTGCGCTCGTCGCCGCTGGCCAGGTTTACCCGCGCCCGGAATTGCGGCGTGTAGGTCGGGCTGGCCGAGGTTATGACGACCGCGCCGGCCAGCGAGTTGCGGCCCTGCAGGGTCGACTGCGGGCCGCGCAGCACCTCGACCTGGCCGATGTCCCACATCTCGAGCGGCCCGCCGTAGACGGCCTCGAGCGGCAGGGCCGCGCCATCGACATAGACCGTGGCCAAGCCGCCGGTCCCGCCGCCCGAGACATTCATGTTGCTGACGCCCCGGATCGTGAAGCCGGTCTTGCCGTAGGTCTCGCTCATGTTCGCCGTGCGGGCGACCACGTCGTAGAAGGTCTGGATGTTCTCGCGCTCGATGCGCGCGGCGGTTGTCACGGCGACGCTGGTCACGGTCTGCTGCAGCGAGCGCGAGGTCTTCTCGCCCGTGATGATGACGGCTTCCACGGCCGAGGACTGGTCGTCGACCGACGGCTTAGCGCCGCCCCCTTCCTCGGCCCAGGCGCCATGGGCCAGGCTAAGGATCGTGAAAGAGCAAGCGGTCAGCAGGTAACGACGCATGAAAACCCCCGGACGAAACATGGGCGAGGGCGCTACTTTAGATAATATTGCGAGTCAATCGCATTCGCATGTTTGGGCTGGATCCCGTGGCGCTATCGGCAACCGTTCTTGGTGGGCCTTACAGGCGAAGCCAAGCGAAGCGATCGCCGATCGCTTCGCATCAAGATCTGGGACGGCCGATGGGCGGGGCTATTGCTCGTTGGCTAGACGGGCCTGCCTGCGCTTTCGGTCAACGGTCAGCGCCAGAAGAGTCGCGACGGCGCCCGACGCGAGGTAAAGCCCGATCGCTGGGAGGCCCCAGAGGCTGGCGAGACCCAGAGCGGTCAGGGGCGCGAAGCCCGCGCCGATCAGCCAGGAGAGGTCCGAGGTCACGGCCGCCCCGGTGTAGCGGTAGCGCTTGGAGAAGCCCGAACTGACCGCGCCGGCCGCCTGGCCGAAAGACAGGCCCAAGATGATGAAGCCGACGATCACATAGGCCGTCTGCCCCGACGAGCCGCCGTCCAGCAGGCGGGGCGCGAGCAGGCTGAAGGCGCCGATCAGCAAGGCCGACAGGGCGAGTTGGTTCTGGCGGTTGATGCGGTCGGCGATCCAGCCGGAAGCCAGGATGCCAGCGACCCCGAACAGCGCGCCGATCAGTTCGATCCGAAGGAAGGTCAGCGCCTGGCGGCTGTCATGCAGAGCGACCCAGGACAACGGGAAGACGGTCACCAGGTGAAACATCGCGAAAGTGGCCAGCGGCGCGAAGGCGCCGATCAGGACGTTGCCCCCCTCGGCACGCATCAGGCTGGTGACGCGCACCGGGCGAAGCTCGCCCGCCTCGAACAGAGCGCCGAACTCTTCGGTCGCGACGATGCGAAGGCGCGCGAACAGCGCCACGACGTTGATCGCGAAAGCCGCGAAGAACGGATAGCGCCAGCCCCAGTCGAGGAAGTCGCCGGGGGCCAGGGTCGCGACGAAGTAGGCGAACAGGCCGCTGGCGAGCATGAAGCCGAATGGCGCGCCGAGCTGGGGCAGCATCGCGTACCAGCCGCGCTTGTTCTCTGGCGCGTTCAGGGCCAGCAGAGAGGCCATGCCGTCCCAGGCGCCAGCCAAGGCCAGGCCCTGGCCGATCCGGCAGACCGCCAGCGCCCAGATGGCCAGCGGTCCGACGACCGCGTAGCTGGGCAGGAAGCTGATCGTGGCCGTCGAGCCACCAAGCAGGAAGAGCGCGATGGTGAGCTTCACGCCGCGTCCGTAGCGCCGATCGATGGCGCCGAAGATCACCGAGCCGATCGGTCGCGCCACGAAGGCCAGCGAGAACAGCGCGAAGGCCAGCATCACGCCGGTCAGGCGATCGACGAACGGGAACACCAGTTGGGGAAACACCAGCACCGAGGCGATGGCGTAGACGAAGAAGTCGAAGAATTCCGACGTGCGACCAATGACCACGCCCAGGGCGATCTCGCCGGGACGCGCGCCCTTGTGGTCGGCGTGGATCCGCCGCGCGTCGCGCTCTAGCCCTGACGATGTGGGGACCGCGAATTCGTGAGCCATATCGTGACGCGCCTCTGTCCTTTGGTTTCCGTCCCAGCATCGCGCCGTCTTGCCGACGGTCTAAGCGCGAGCATGCCGCGAACGGGGGGCGTCTGGCAAACGCCTTTGGGCCGCCTTGGGCTCCTCTCAATTCTCGAAACGCTCGAGGGGGTCCTTGATCGCCGTCAAGCGAGCGATTGACCTAGGACAAACGGTCCAATGTTGCGTCGCGGCGCCCGAGCGTAAGAGCGCGCCCATGCGACCGAATTTCAGGCTCAAACCAAGCTCGACCCCGCTGAAGATGCTCGTCCTGGCGCCGCTGTTGTTGGCGCTGGGCGGCTGCGACTGGGTGGTCATGAACCCCTCCGGCGACATCGCCGCCCAGCAGCGCGACCTGATCATCGTCGCCACCGTGCTGATGCTACTGATCATCGTGCCGGTGATCGCGCTGACGCTTTTCTTCGCCTGGAAGTACCGGCGCTCGAACGAGGCGGCCAAGTACGATCCCGACTGGCACCACTCCACGCGCCTTGAGATCGTGATCTGGGCCGCGCCGCTGGTGATCATCACCATCCTGGGCGCCGTGACCTGGACCAGCACGCACCTGCTGGACCCGTATCGTCCCTTGGACCGCATCGCGCCGGGCCGCTCCGCCGAGAACATCAAGCCGCTGAAGGTCCAGGTCGTGGCCCTCGATTGGAAGTGGCTGTTCATCTACCCCGAGCTGGGGATCGCCACGGTCAACGAGATGGCCGCGCCCGTCGATCGCCCGCTGAACTTCGAGCTGACCAGCTCGTCGGTCATGAACTCGTTCTACGTGCCGGCGCTGGCTGGGCAGATCTACGCCATGCCCGGCATGACGACGAAGCTGCACGCCGTGATCAACAAGGCCGGCGTCTATGACGGCTTCTCGGCCAACTACAGCGGCGAGGGCTTCTCGCACATGCGCTTCAAGTTCCGGGGCATGAGCGAGGACGCGTTCGCGCGCTGGACCGAGGAGGTCCGCAAGGGCGGCGATCGCCTGGACGGCTCGCGCTATCTCGTCCTGGAAAAGCCTAGCGAGAAGGTCCCGGCCCAACGCTTTGCGGTGGTGGACAAGGACCTGTTTCATAAGGCCGTCAACCGTTGCGTCGAGCCTGGCAAGATGTGCCAGCACGACATGATGGCCATCGACGCCAAGGGCGGCCTGGGCATGGCCGGCGTCTACAACGTCACCACCCTCGAATACGACAAGCGCGCCCGGCGCGGGGAGGGCGGTGGTTTCCGCTCCTTCGTCGCCGCGCTGTGCGCTCCCTTCGCCGGCTCCACGGCGCGCTGATTTCCTTAGAGACGTATAATGTCCCCGGACCTCGTCAAATTCATCTTCGGCCGTCTCACCTGGGACGCCATTCCGCTGCACGAGCCCATCCTGCTCGCCACCTTCGCCATGGTCGCCCTGGGCGGCCTGACGGTGCTGGCGCTGCTGACCCGCTACAAGCTGTGGGGCTATCTGTGGCGCGAGTGGCTGACCAGCGTCGACCACAAGAAGATCGGGGTGATGTACATCATCCTGGCCGTCGTCATGCTGCTGCGCGGTTTCGCCGACGCCCTGATGATGCGGGCCCAACAGGCCATGGCCTTCGGTGAGGCGGCCGGTTACCTGCCGCCGCACCACTACGACCAGATCTTCACCGCCCACGGCGTGATCATGATCTTCTTCGTGGCCATGCCGTTGGTCACAGGCCTGATGAACCTGGCCGTGCCGTTGCAGATCGGCGCGCGCGACGTGGCCTTCCCGTTCCTGAACAACTTCAGCTTCTGGATGACCGTCGGCGGCGCCGTGCTGGTCATGGCCTCGCTGTTCGTGGGCGAGTTCGCCCGCACCGGCTGGCTGGCCTATCCGCCCTTGTCGAACCTGGCCTACAGCCCCGACGTCGGCGTCGACTACTACATCTGGGCGCTGCAGGTCGCTGGCGTAGGCACCACGCTGTCGGGCATCAACCTGGTCGTGACCATCATCAAGATGCGCGCGCCGGGCATGAGCCTGATGAAGATGCCGGTCTTCACCTGGACCTCGCTGTGCACCAACGTCCTGATCGTGGCGACCTTCCCGATCCTGACCGCCACCCTGGCCCTGCTGACCGCCGACCGTTACCTGCTGACCAACTTCTTCACGAACGACTTCGGGGGCAACCCGATGATGTACGTGAACCTGATCTGGATCTGGGGTCACCCAGAGGTCTACATCCTGATCCTGCCGGCCTTCGGCGTGTTCTCGGAGGTTGTCTCGACCTTCTGCGGCAAGCGCCTGTTCGGCTACAGCTCGATGGTCTACGCCACCGTCGTCATCACGATCTTGTCGTACATCGTCTGGCTGCACCACTTCTTCACGATGGGCTCGGGCGCGAGCGTGAACTCGTTCTTCGGGATCACGACGATGATCATCTCGATCCCGACCGGCGCGAAGATCTTCAACTGGCTCTTCACGATGTACCGCGGCCGCATCCGGTTCGAGGTCCCGATGCTGTGGACCGTCGGCTTCATGGTCACCTTCGTGATCGGCGGCATGACCGGCGTGCTGCTGGCGGTCCCGCCCGCCGACTTCGTGCTGCACAACAGCCTGTTCCTGATCGCCCACTTCCACAACGTGATCATCGGCGGCGTGGTGTTCGGCATGTTCGCCGGCATCACCTACTGGTTCCCCAAGGCCTTCGGCTTCAAGCTGGATCCGTTCTGGGGCAAGGTCTCGTTCTGGTGCTGGCTGGTCGGCTTCTGGGTCGCCTTCACCCCGCTCTACGTGCTGGGCCTGATGGGCGTGACCCGTCGCATGAGCCACTTCGAGGACCCGTCGTTACAGATCTGGTTCGTGATCGCGGCCATCGGCGCGGTGATCATCTTGTGCGGCATCCTGGCCTTCCTGATCCAGATCGTCGTCAGCATTCGCAACCGCGAAGCCCTGCGCGACCTGACGGGCGATCCGTGGGGCGGCCGGACGCTGGAGTGGTCGACCTCGTCGCCGCCGCCGGCCTACAACTTCGCCTTCACCCCGGTGGTCCACGAGTTGGACGCCTGGTGGGACATGAAGGCGCGGGGCTATCAGCGTCCGACCCGCGACTTCATCCCGATCCACATGCCCGCCAACACCGGCGCGGGCGTGGTCCTGGCGGGGATCAGCGTCGTGCTCGGCTTCGCCTTGATCTGGCACATCTGGTGGCTGGCGGCCGTCTCGTTCGTCGCCCTGATCGTCAGCGCGATCGCCCATACCTTCAACTTCAAGCGTGACTACTACATCCCGGCCGAGGAGGTCGTCCGCGTCGAGGACGCGCGCACCGAAGCCCTGCGGAGCCTGACCTGACCATGGCCTCTCAAGCCCATGCCCTCACCGAAGCGGACAAGGACCGCTTCTACCTGACCAAGGAGCATCATCCGGAGAACGGGACCCTGCTGGGGTTCTGGATCTACCTGATGAGCGACTGCCTGATCTTCGCGGTGCTGTTCGCCACCTACGCCGTGCTCGGCCGCAACTATGCGGCCGGTCCGTCGGGGGCGGACCTGTTCGACCTGCCGCTGGTGGCCGTGAACACGGGCCTGCTGCTGCTGTCGTCGATCACCTACGGCTTCGCGATGATCTCGGCCCAGGCCAAGAAGGTGAAACCGGTTCTGGCCTGGCTGGCGGTCACCGGCCTGCTGGGGCTGGGCTTCCTGTCGTTGGAGCTCTACGAGTTCCATCACCTGATCAGCGAGGGCGCGGGCCCGCAGCGCAGCGCGTTCCTCTCGTCTTTCTTCGTTCTGGTCGGCACGCACGGCCTGCACGTGACCTTCGGCATCATCTGGCTGGTCACCCTGATGGTCCAGGTCGCCCAGCGCGGCCTCGGGGCCGAGATGAAACGTCGCCTGATGTGCCTGTCGATGTTCTGGCACTTCCTGGACGTCGTCTGGATCGGCGTCTTCTCGTTCGTCTACCTGCTCGGAGTCCTGAAATGAGCGCGGCCAGCCAAGACGCGCACCACGCGCACGACGAGCACCACGACGATCACGACGGCGCCCACGGCTCGCTGAAGGACTACGTCATCGGCTTCGTCCTGGCGGTGATCCTGACGGCCATCCCGTTCTGGCTGGTCATGGGGAACGTCCTGCCGACCGCCCAGATGACCGCCGTGGCGGTGATGGGGCTGGCGGTGATCCAGGTGCTGGTCCACATGATCTACTTCCTGCACATGAACTCGCGTTCGGAGGGCGGATGGACCCTGCTGGCCCTGATGTTCACCCTGATCCTGGTGGTGATCACGCTGAGCGGCTCGCTGTGGGTGATGCACAACCTGAACACCCACATGATGCCGGCGACGGCGCACGACATGCAGCAGATGCCGTGACCCAAGGCCCGCGCCTGCGGTCGATCGTGCTGATCGGCCTCTGCGTGGCCTTCACGGCGATCTTCCTCGCTCTCGGCGCTTGGCAGGTCCAGCGGCGCGCCTGGAAGCTCGACCTCATCGCCCGGGTCGAGCACCGCCTCCACGCCGCGCCGGTCCCGGCCCCCGGCCCGTCGCAATGGCCGGGACTTTCGAGGGAGGGCGACGCCTATCGCCGCGTGCGTCTGAGCGGGGTCTATGACCACAAGCGCGAGGTGCTGACCCAGGCGGTCACCGATCTTGGCCCAGGCTTCTGGGTCATGACGCCCTTGCGGAGCGAGCAAGGCTTCACGGTCCTGGTCAACCGCGGCTTCGTTCCCGCGGCGCTGAAGGCGCCGGCCGTCCGCGTCGCCGGCCAGCCCCAAGGGCCCGTCGCCGTCGTTGGACTGCTGCGCCCGAGCGAACCGGGCGGCGGCTTCCTGCGCGCCAACCGGCCCGGCGAGGGGCGCTGGTATTCGCGCGATGTCCAGGCAATCGGCCGGGCGGAAGGGATCCCGACCCTCGCGCCGTATTTCGTCGACGCAGACGCGACGCCCAATCCCGGTGGTTGGCCGAGGGGCGGCCTGACGGTCGTGCGTTTCGCCAACAGCCATCTTATCTATGCGCTGACTTGGTTCGGTCTGGCCCTGCTGACGGGCGGAGCGGCGGTCTACGTCCTGGCCGACGCCCGCCGGTCCCGCGTTGGAGGAAGCCCATGACACCCAGCGCCAGCATCCTGATTTCCGGCGTGTCGGGCTGGCTGTCGGGCGCGCGGGCGGCCGAGAACGCCAACGGCCCCTCGGACGCGATCGCCCGTCAGAACATGCTGCAGCTGATCCACCTGCGTTGGATCGCGGTGGCGGGTCAGGTCGTGACGATCCTGGCGGTGAACTTCGGCCTGCGCTTCAAGCTGCCGCTCTTCGAGATGATGCTGGTCCTGGCGGCGCTGGTGGCGCTAAACCTGTTCAGCCTGCTTCGGCTCAAGCGCGCCGAGCCCCTTGGCCCGTACGATCTCTTCTTCGCCCTGGCGCTCGACGCCTTCGCCCTGACCATCCAGCTGTACTTCAGCGGCGGCGCGACCAATCCCTTCACCACGCTCTATCTGCTGCACGTGATCCTGGGCGCGGTCCTGCTGGAGGCCTGGGCGACCTGGGCGATCGTGGCGCTGATCAGCTTCTGCTTCGTCGGGCTGATCGCCTTCAACCGGCCCATCATCGCGACCGGCCTGAGCGACCAGGCTTTCTTCGAACTTTTCGTCATGGGCATGCTGATCGGCGTGGTGCTGGACGCGCTGCTGCTGGTGACCTTCGTGGGAAGGATCAACGCCAACCTCCGCCAGCACGACGCAAGGCTCGCGGAGCTTCGCCAACGCGCGGCCGAGGAGACCCACATCGTGCGCATGGGTCTTCTGGCGTCGGGGGCGGCCCACGAGCTGGGCACGCCGCTGGCGACGCTGGACGTCATCCTCGGAGACTGGCGTCGCATGCCCTTGTTCAACGCCAACCCGGAGCTGGCTCAGGAGCTCGAGGACATGCGCGACGAGGTCAGGCGCTGCAAGTCGATCGTCACCGGGGTTCTGCAATCCGCCGGCGAGGCGCGGAGCGGCGAGGTGAGGGCCAGCACCCTGCGCGCCTTCATGGACGAGGTGATCGGCGAGTGGCGAAGCACACGGGGCGACCACGCCTTGATGTACGAAACCGACCTTCTGGACGCGACGCCGATCGTCGCGGAATCGACGCTCAAGCAGGGCGTGCACAATGTCCTCGACAACGCCCTGGAGGCGGGGGCGAGCGCCATCCGCTTCCGAGCGTCGGTGCGTGGTGGCTGGGTCGTGATCGAGGTCGAGGATAACGGACCAGGCTTCACCGCCGGCGCGCTCGATGACTTCGGCAAGCCGTACAACTCGACCAAGGGCCGCGTCGGCGGAGGATTGGGTCTGTTCCTTGTCGTCAACGTCCTGCGCAAGCTGGGCGGCTCGGCCGAGGCCTCGAATCCATCCGAAGGCGGCGCTCGCGTCGTATTGCGGTTGCCCCTATCGGCGCTGGAGATCACGCGAAATGGCTGAGCGCCGACTGATCCTTATCGAGGATGACGACAAGTTCGCCGCCACGCTCAAGCGCTCCTTCGAGCGGCGCGGCTATTTGGTTCGGCATGTGCGAGGCCTTGAGGAGGCCCTCGAGGCCCTGAAAGACTTCGCGCCCAGGTACGCGGTGGTTGATCTGAAGCTGGCCGGGGAGTCGGGGTTGGCCAGCGTGCGGGCGCTGGCCGCGCATGATCCGGAGATGCTGATCGTGGTGCTGACGGGTTTCGCCAGCATCGCCACGGCCGTCGAGGCCATCAAGCTGGGCGCCTGCCACTACCTCGCCAAGCCCTCCAACACCGACGACATCGAAGCGGCGTTCGACAAGCGCGAAGGCGACATCGGCGCGAGCATCGGCGGCCGCGCGACGTCCATCAAGAACCTGGAGTGGGAGCGTATCCACCAGACCTTGGTCGAGACGGATTTCAACATCTCGGAGGCGGCGCGTCGACTGGGCATGCACCGGCGAACCCTGGCGAGGAAGCTCGAAAAACGCCGTATAGCCTGACGACGCGTCGCGGGCGCCGGAAGCCGCTACGAGCCTCTTTTCTTCAGGATCAGCGTCGCCACCGCGCGCGGCGGAACGACCCGCCCGGCGAGCGGTTCGGCGCGACGATGGGCGTCGGTAATGATCATCCGGCCGGACCAGCCAGCAGGCGGCGCCAGGCGGCGAGGGGACAGCCCGCCATTGACATGGACCATCACCAGCGTTCGACCGTCGGGCGACAGCGCGCCGACCGTGTCCAAGTCGTCGACCGGGACCAGCCGGTAGCCTGGGCGGATGAAGCGGCTGAACTGGGCCATCACCCAGTATCGGCGCGTTACGTGGATCGTGTGCGGTCCCTCGGGCGGGCGCTGGTAGTCGGCCTTGATAAGCCCCCAGTTCGAGCCCTTGCCTCCGTCGCGCGCGCTGAGGTTCTCGACCGCCTGCCAGAACACCCAGGCGGCGGGCTCCAGGCGCTTAAGGTCCATCACCACGTGCTCGGCGAAGGCTAGCGGGGAAGCCATTCCCTCGAAGTCTTCCGGATCCTTGTCCAGCGGGTTGTCGTTCTCGGACATCCAGAGGCGAATACCCGAGGCTCGGGCCACGTCCCGCGCCCCGGTCTGGTTCACGGTCCCGTAGCTGTGCACGTTCAGCTGGCCGATCGCGGCGCGGACCTCGCTTGAATAGGCGCTCCAGTCTTCCAGGAAGAGGTGCGAGCTGGTCTCGTCCGGCGCGCTGACCACGGTGGAGAGACCCCTCGCCCTCAAGGCGGCTTGGGTGGCCAGGATCATCGCGCCTTGTCGCCGAGGGCTCCAATGCGCGCCTTCCTGGGTGTTGGCCGCGTGCCAGTAGTCCGTGTTGGGCTCGTTGACTGGCGACAGGGTGCGAAAGGCAATGCCATGGCGTCGCCGCAGCTCGTCGACGACGCGAGCCAGATAGGCGGCGAAAAGGGCCTCTTGTCCTGGGCGGAGGTTGTCGTCGGTCCCCTTTTCGGCGCCAGAGACCTTGCCACTGACGGTCATGAACCAGGGGGGCGAGTTCGAGAAGGCCTCCAGGATCGGTGCGTGGACGCGGGCCTTGATCGCGTCTAGCCACCAGCGCTGGTTGGCGTCGGCCGACCAGTCCCACATCGCTGGATCGTCGGGATTCCACCAATCATCGCCGGCGGCGCCGTCGGGCTGTCGCCAGAAGCCGGGCACGGCCGCGCCAGGACGCAGATAAGGCTTCGCGTCGGCCCGATCGCCACCGCCGATGTTGTAGCGCGCGATGGTCCAGCCCAGACCGCTCGGGCCGTAGAGCAGGTCGGCCAGCCTTTCGCGATCCGGGGCTGGCCAGCCTCCCGTGACATTGGCGAACCAGGCCAGCGCCGTGCCCCAGCCCTCGAACACCGTCGAGACGCGCGCGAGATCGGGGCGAAGCGTGACGGTGACCACCGGTTCCGCGGCGCGTCCGAGCGTCGGGGTAAGGACCGCGCCGAGCGCCGCGGCGATCATGCCGCGTCGCGAGGGGAAGCGAGGGAAGGCAGCGCCGCGTGGCGCGTTTGTCATATTGTTAGCGCTCACATTTGTCCGACAAGGGAGGGCCAAATTCGAAATAATTTCCGGCGTGTCCGACGTCTGCCGCTGACCAGTCTCGGCCTGTTGGGCTATGCGACGCGTCGTCGGAAAGCTCCATAATCACGAGCGTTTAGCCGGAAGTCGCACGGTTCTGGGCTCTTCGTCATGAGGGTCGAAAACCTGGGGGCGAACACGGCTCGTACTCGCCCTTCCATTCGCTCTTCAGAGAAATCATACTTGTACGATAAATGACAGCATAATATGTCGGACATGAAATCGCGCTCGACACGAGGCGCGATCGAAGAACAACACGCGAGGAGGGAACAATGAAGACCACGCAAGTGGGGTTGATGGTGAGTGCGTCTTTGGTGGCGCTGGGGCTGGCCGCCCCGGTTCAAGCCCAGACGAAGGCCGCAGCCTCGAACGACACCGCGGTGTCGGAAATCGTCATCACCGGCGTCCGCGAAAGCCTTCGTTCCGCGCAGGCGATCAAGCGAAGCGCCGACCAGATCGTGGACTCCGTCCAGGCGCAGGACATCGGCAAGCTGCCGGACGCCAACACGACCGAAGCCCTCCAGCGGATCACCGGCGTGCAGATCCAGCGTCGCTACGGCGAAGGCGCCACCGACTTCGATCACCGCACCCAGCCGGCCGTCACGGTGCGCGGCCTGACCCAAGTGCAGAACTTCCTCGACGGCCGCGCCGTCTATTCGGCCTCGGGCGGCCGGGCCTTCGATCTGGAAGGCGTTCCGCCAGAACTGCTGTCGGGTATCGACGTCTACAAGAACGCGCCGGCCAACATCATCGAGGGGGGCGTCGGCGGCGCGGTGAACCTGCGCACGCGCAAGCCTTTCGACTCGGCGGGCCGAGTGATCAGCGCCACCGCGCGCGGCAACTACTATGATCGCGTCGGCAAGGACGGCGGCTCGATCTCGGGTCTCTACAGCAATCGCTGGGACACATCCGCCGGCGAGATGGGTTTCCTGGTCAACGCGGTGCTGAGCAAGAGCCGCTATCGCCAGGACGGCTTGCTGGCGGGTCCGTTCGACACGGTCGCGGCGGGATCGATCGCCGGCGCGCCGGCCAATGCCCAGGTGCCCTACGGTTTCGAGATTTATGACGACACGGGCGACCGCAAGCGCCTGGGGATCGCCACGGCCTTCCAGTGGAAGCCCAGCGATGATCTGCTGATCACGGCTCAGTACCAGCGCACCAAGTACTGGTTCAACCGTACGGGCGCCTACTACTACGACTACAACAACCGCTCGAACGTCCGGGACGCCGCCGGGGTAGTGACCAGCTACGGCACCGATCCGCTGCCGGGCGCGTCCTTCACCTTCAACGACGAAGGCTACGCCACCAAGGGTTCGCTACGGAACCAGACCTTCGAGACGGGCCGCTACGACCAGGAGCTCTGGAGCCAAAGCCAGAACTTCACGCTCAACGCCGCCTGGCGGGTCAGCGACAAGCTGAAGACCAATTTCGACGCCCAGTACCTGAAGTCGTACTACAACGCCGATCGCAACGGCCACGTGCTGTCGCTGTACACTCAGTCGGGTCAGACGGGCCTGACGACGCCGCACAGCACGGTCGTCGACTTCGATCTGACCGGCAAGTATCCGCGCTTCGAGGTCCGCGATCCGGGTCTGCTGAACAACCCGGCCAACTACACGACACCCTACGTCGCCGACTCGCTGCAGCGGAACGACGCCGAGACCTTCGCCCTGGCCGGCGACTTCGAGTACGATTTCGAGGGCGGCTTCTTCGACAAGCTGCGCGGCGGCGGCCGCTATTCGGACAACAGCATCGACCTGCGCGGCACCTGGCACGGGGTCTGCATCACCTCGCTGGGCGCGGATCCGAACTGCTCGGCCCCGGCCGGCACGCCGCTGGTCCCGTTGTCCGCTCATCCGCAACTGGCGATGAAGGGCCCGTCCAAGGACTGGTTCGACGGTAATACCGTCAAGGGCGGGCTGCTCTATCCGGCCTTCCCGTCGGGCGACGGCGTCTGGGCTCAGACAAAGGCGCTCTACGCGCTGCTGGGCGCGACCACGAAGGACAACTTCACGCCTGGGGACCTCAACAGCCAGACCGAGAAGACCTATACCGGTTGGGCGATCGCGGACTACGCGACCGAGCTCGGCGGCGTCGCCATCGACGGCGGCCTGGGCGTCCGCGTGATCAAGACCGAGGCGACCTCGACGGGCACCCAGTTCAATTCGGACGGCACGTCGAAGGCGATCGACGTCGACAATAGCTACACGCGGGTTCTGCCCAGCTTCAACCTGCGCGCCAAGCTGACCGACACCCTGCAGGCGCGTCTGGCCTATTCGAAGGGGCTGGCTCGCCCGAACTTCGACCAGCTGTCGACCAACCTGACCCTGAACAATCCCAACCAGGTCAACCCGGTCACCGGCCACCCAAGCG
This sequence comes from uncultured Caulobacter sp., assembly GCA_936942565.1. Classification (GTDB taxonomy): domain Bacteria; phylum Pseudomonadota; class Alphaproteobacteria; order Caulobacterales; family Caulobacteraceae; genus Caulobacter. The sequence goes on from CAKZJK010000537.1 coordinate 17,215, forward strand.
CCAGCTCGGGCAATCCGAACCTGCACCCGATCGAGTCCGACAACTACGACGCCACGGCCGAGTGGTACTTCTCCAGCACCGGTTCGCTGACGGCGGGCGTCTTCTACAAGAAGGTGGATGGCTTCCTGGCGGGCGGCACGGTGACGGGCAGCTACAACGGCGTCGTCTACGACGTCAGCACCGTCGTCAATTCCGGCAAGGGCACCGTCAAGGGGATCGAGCTGGGCTACCAGCAGTTCTTCGACTTCCTGCCCAGCCCGTTCGATGGCCTCGGCCTGCAGGCCAACTACACCTACGTCGACAGCAGCGTGAGCAACCCGTTCGCGACGGCCGGCTCGAACACGCCGCAGCAGGTGCCGCTCGAGAAGCTGTCCAAGAACAGCTACAACCTTGTCGGCCTTTACCAGAAGGGCCCGATCAGCGGCCGGATCGCCTATAACTGGCGCTCTAGCTACCTCGACCAGACGACGGGCAGTGGCGCCAACGGCATCCCGCAATACGCCAAACCCTACGCCTCGCTGGACGCCTCGATCGCCTACGACATCAACAGCCACATGGCCGTGTCGTTCGACGTGGTGAACCTGAACAACCGGATGAACGTCCTCTACATCGGCACGCCCGGCGCGCCGCTGCAGTACCAGTTGAACGACCGACGCTACGGCCTGGCCTTGCGCGTCACCTACTAATCCTCCCCCGAGGCTCAGCCGGCGTGGTCTTGTCCACGCCGGCATTTTTTCGGGAGATCGCCATGTCTCGGATGTCCGGAGCACCGATCGCGCCACCCGCCGGGGAGGGCGCGATTTCGCGCGTCGTGATCGTCGGCGGCGGCGCGGCCGGCTGGATGGCGGCGGCGGCGCTTTCGAAGGTCTTGGGCCCGCGCGGCCCGGCGATCACGCTGATCGAATCCGAGGAGATCGGCATCGTCGGCGTGGGCGAGGCGACCATCCCGCCCATCCGCGCCTTCAACGCCCTGATCGGTCTCGATGAGGCCACGTTCGTCCGCGAGACGCGGGGCACTTTCAAGCTCGGCATCGAGTTCGTCGACTGGACGCGGCTGGGTCATCGCTATTTCCATCCGTTCGGCGTGTATGGCCACGACTTCGGCGTCGCGCCGTTCGAGGCGGTGTGGCGAGGCTTGCGTCGCGCCGGTCAGGCCCAA
>CAKZJK010000538.1 GCA_936942565.1 uncultured Caulobacter sp.
CACTCACCCTCCCACGCCTTCGGCGTGGGCCCCTCCCTCTCTCCATGAGAGAGGGGTTTCGATCGCGCCGCCCCTCTAGAACGGCCGCGCCGTCAGGGTCACGCCGACCGTGCGCGGGTCGCCCAGGATGGCGGTGTAGGGCGTGATCGATGTCGCGCCGGCGAAGGCGATGGCGTAGCGCTTGTCCAGCAGGTTCTTGGCCCACAGCGTCACCGACCAGCGGTCGTCCCGCCCGCGCAGGCCGATCCCGGCGTTGGTCAGGGCGTAGCCGTCCTGCCGGGCGTAGGACGATAGCGGGGTCAGCGAGCTTCGGCCGCGCCACGTCTCGTTGGCGTAGGCGAACAGCGAAAGGCCGGCCGCCAGCGGCTGCTCCCAGCGCGCGCTGACATTGCCCGTCAGGTTCGGCGCGAACAGCATCTGCTCGCCCGACAGGTCCGCGGCGGCGGGCGCCCCGGCGTAGGTCAGCTCGGCCGGCGGCGGCGCGTTGGTGTACGAGACATAGACCGCCTCGCCCCAGGCGGCGGCGAAGGCCAAGTTCAGATGACGGGTCACCTGGGCCGCGCCCTCGGCCTCGACGCCGCGCAGCCGCACCTTGCCGACATTGGCGAGATACGAGCGGGTCGTCGCGCCGGTCGGGTCGATGTACGGGGCCTGATAGCCGTCGATCGTGTCGCGATAGAGATTGACGTTCAGGGTCGCGCGGCCGCCGGCCAGGGTGGTCTTGATCCCCAGTTCGTAGTCGGTCGACTTCTCGGGATCTATGATGATCCGGTCGCCCGGCCGGGCGCCCAGGTTGGCCGCGCCGGACTTCTCGCCATAGCTGACGCTGGCGTACGCCAGGACGCGATCGCTGATCCGGTACGAGGGATTGATCAGCCAGGATAGCGAGCCGTCCTCGCGCCGGCCTCTCACCACGTAGTCGGCGCCCGTCACGGCCGCGCGATAGGTCGCGTAGGGCGCCAGGCGCCCGGTCAGGGCCGCGCCGCCGAACGAGACGGCGGTGTTGGAGGCCTCGCGATCCTCGTGGGTGTAGCGCAGGCCGCCGGCCAGGGCGGCGCGATCGCTGACATGCCAGGTCCCGTGGCCGAAGATCGCCGCGCTGGTGGTGTCGGCCACGCCGATCTGGTCGCCCTCGACGCCCTCCAGGACCGCCTCGGGCAGCAGCGGCGAGACGAAGAAGGCGGTGGCCTTGGACAGCAGTTGGACGCGGTAGTTGCTGCGCGTCTCCTGCTTCAGCAGGTAGACGCCCGTCTGCCAGTCGACCTTGCCGCCCTCGGGCGAGGCCAGGCGCAGCTCCTGCGAGTACTGGTCGACATCGACGTCGTAGCCGCTGCGGAAGATCGGATAGGGCGTGCCGTCGCTGTCGTTGTTGGGCCGGTAGTGGAACCGCCGCCAGGCGCTGATCGAGGTCAGGACATGGTCGCCCAGCCTGAAGGTGGCGATGTTCGAGACGCCGTCCGTCCGCGCGATCGCGCGCGCCTGGGCGTCGAAATTTGCGTCCTCCACATCGTAGGAGGGCGTGTAGCCAAGGCCCGTCGCCAGCTTGCGCGCCCAGCCGTTGCGCGGCGTTCCGTTGACGTAGGTCAGCGGGTCGCCGACCGCGGGCGTGAAGTTGTTGTACTCCTTGGTGTCGTAGTGCTCGACGATCAGGCGGTCGCTGAAGCTGGGATTGGGATCGAACAAGAGCTGGCCGCGGACGGCCCAGCGGTGGTTGTCCAGATAGCGCTTTCCGTCGGCCTTGTTGCGGATCCAGCCGCCGCCGGTGTCGCCATACAGGGTCAGGCGGCCGGCGATCTTGTCGGCCACGAGCGGGCCCGAGAGGTTGGCGCGAAGCTGGTAGCGGTCGCGGCTGCCGGCCGTGGCGCTGACGAAGGCTTCCGGCGCATAGGAGGGGGCCTTGGTCGTGACGATCAGGGCGCCGACGGTGGTGTTCTTGCCCAGCAGCGTACCCTGCGGCCCGCGCGCCAGCTCGACATGGTCCAGGTCGACGAAATCCAGCCACGAGAAGCCGGGATGGGTGAGGAAGACGCCATCGACGATCAGGCCGACCCCGGCTTCGGAGCCGTCGCTGTTGGCGTTGCCGCCCACGCCCCGGATGGTCAGGGTCGACACCCGCGCGTTCTGCTGCAAGGCCGCGAAGTTGGCGATCTTGGCGGCGTAGTCGGCCACGCGGTCGAGGCGCTCGGTTTCCAGCACCCGCCCGGAGATGGCCGAGACCGTGATCGGCGTATCCTGGAGCTTCTCCTCGCGACGGCGGGCGCTGATGACGATCTGGTCGACGGCGGTGTCCTCGGACACCAAGACCGGCTCGGCGGCCAGGGTGGGCGAGGCCCGCATCAACAGGCAGCACAGCGCGCCGGCGCCGGCCAGCAAGGTTCGTTGTCTCGACTTGAATTCCATGGACGCCCCCAGGAAGGCCGACGCACGCCCCCGCGCGTCACCCGACCGAATAGCCCTATCTAGCCGATAGGATTTCGTCGCGCGCCTAGGCAATGCAGTTCATTTGCGGGCGGGGGCGGGTTTTTCTATTGGGGCGCCATGCCCGCCACGGGCCGGGAACTCCCCGGGGGCGGAGGGCTCAGCCGCACGCTTCCGTTTGGCCGGTGGCCAGGTCGACCCGGAAGCACTGTTCACGACCGGTCGTGTCGTCGCGGACGATCAGACTGACGGTCTCGCTCCCATTCTCGTCCTCGTCGGCGTCGTGGCCGAAGTCCTCGAGATAGGCGACGGCGGCGGCCTCGGCGGACGGTTCGTCGACGGGGCGGGCCTGGCCGCC
>CAKZJK010000539.1 GCA_936942565.1 uncultured Caulobacter sp.
CGAGCCGCCGCCGCCGCCAGCCGCGTCACGGCCGTCACGTTCAGCTGGATCATCTTCTCGAACGCGTCCGGATCGGACCCGACGAAGTCAGCCGCGCCGGCGACACCGGCGTTGTTGATCAGCGCCCCGATCGTCGGATCCGAGGCCAGGCGTTCTTCCAGTTTCAGGAGATCGGCCTTGTTGGTCAGGTCGGCCTTGATGACCTCGACCTTCACGCCGGTCTCGGCGCGCAGGCGGTCGGCCAGGGCGTTGAGGCGCGCTTCGTCGCGGGCGACCAGGATCAGGTCCTGGCCGCGCTTGGCCAGACGGTCGGCATAGGTCGCGCCGATGCCAGTGGAGGCGCCGGTGATCAGGGCCGCGCCCTGGATTTTGCTGTCGCTCATCGTTCTCTAAAGTCCCTTGCCATGGCCCGATCGGTCCGGCTTGTCATCCTAGCTATGAGGCAACTTGCATTTCGCAAGTCACTCGCCAAATATTTCGTCATGAGCAAATCTGAACGCGCCCCCATGCAATGTCCGATCGCTCGCACGCTGGAGCGGGTGGGCGATGTCTGGACCTTCTTGATCCTCCGCGACGCCAGTCAGGGTCTTGGACGTTTCGACCAGTTCGAGAAGAGCCTGGGCGTGGCGCCCAACATCCTGACCAAGCGCCTGGCGGCCCTGGTCGAGAACGGCCTCTTGGAAAAGCGCGCCTATAGCGAGCGTCCGCCGCGCTACGAATACGTGCTGACGGACCGGGGCCGGGACTTTGGCGGGGTGCTGACGGCGATGCTGGCCTTCGGCAACCGCCACTTCGCGGTCGAGGGGATCGCCGGCCAGCTCGTGGACCGCGAGACCGGCCAGCCGGCCGAGCCGATCCTGGTCGACCGGATCAGCGGCAGGCCGATCACCGCCGAGCGCTTCACCTACGCGGCCGGCCCGGCGGCGGGGCCCGAGGTGCTGGACCGGGTGGCGTTCATGGCGGGGCGGAACGCGGGATAGGCGTCGCCGGAAAATGTGTTGTCGGTGACCGTTGGTATCGGCAACGTTCGCGCTCCTGATCTGGAGTCGCCATGCGCCTGTCCCTCGTCCTCGCCGCCGGCCTGATGGCGGCTGGCGTCGCCCACGCCGAAACGCCTGCTCCCTCGACCGACCAGCCGCTGCTGCGGACCGTCGCCGCCGACGTCGACGCCAAGGCGCTGGAGAGCACGATCCGCTCGCTGGTGGGCTTCGGCACGCGCCACACCCTGTCCGACACCAAGTCCGACAAGCGCGGCATCGGCGCGGCCCGGCGCTGGGCGAAGGCGCGCTTCGAAACGATCTCCAAGGACTGCGGCGGCTGCCTGACCGTCGAGACGCCGTCCCAAGTCTTCACCGGCCGGCGCGTGCCCAACCCGACCGAGGTGATGGACGTCCTGGCGATCCAGAAGGGGGCGACCGACCCCAACCGCGTGATCATCATCGCCGGCCACATCGACAGCCGCGTCACCGACGTCATGAACTTCACCAGCGACGCGCCGGGCGCCAATGACGACGGCTCGGGCGTGGCGGCGGTGCTCGAGGCGGCCCGGGTGCTGTCCAAGCACAAGTTCCCCGCCACCCTGGTGTTCGCCGTGCTGTCGGGCGAGGAGCAGGGCCTCTTGGGCGGCAAGGTGCTGGCCGACTACGCCAAGGCCAACGGCTGGAAGGTCGAGGCCGACCTCAACAACGACATCGTCGGCAACAGCCGCGGCCAGAGCGGGGTGATGGACAACACCCACGTCCGGGTCTTCTCCGAAGGAACCAAGGCCGTCGAGACGCCCGAGCAGGCCAACGGCCGCCGCTACAACGGCGGCGAGGTCGACAGCCCCTCGCGCAACCTGGCCCGCTACCTGGACGGCCTGGCCGACCGCTACCTGACCAATTTCGACGTGGTGATGGTCTATCGCACCGACCGCTATGGCAGAGGCGGCGACCAGGTGCCGCTGCTGGAGGCCGGCTATCCCGCCGTGCGCGTGACCGAGGCCGTCGAGAACTACGACCGCCAGCACCAGGACCTACGCACCGAGAACGGCAAGGCCTATGGCGATACGATCGAGGGCGTGGACTTCGCCTATCTGGCGCAGGTCACGCGGCTGAACGTGGTGGCGATGGCGAGCCTCGCCTCGGCCCCGCCGCCGCCGTCGGGCGTCAAGATCGAGGGCGCGGTCAGCCCCGACACCAAGGTCTCGTGGGCTCCGACGCCCGGCGCGGCCGGCCATCGCGTCTGGTGGCGGGTGACCACCGACCCGACCTGGCGCCTGAGCCGCTGGGTTCCCGGTCCGGCCGCGACCGCGACCCTGAAGGACGTGGTCATCGACGACTACTTCTTCGGGGTGTCCTCGGTCAGCGCCGACGGCTGGGAGAGCCCGATCGTGTTCCCGGGCCCGGCCGGCAGCTTCGAGAGCATGATTCCGGCCGCTCCCGCCAAGCCCTAGGCGATCAGGTCCGGATCGTTCCGCTTCAGCCAGGCCGCCGCGTAGGAGCAGAGCGGCGTGATCCGCATGCCCTCGGCGCGGGCGGTCTCGCCGACCTTGGTCATCAGGCGCCCGGCGGCGCCCGTGCCGCGCAGAGCGGGGTCGGCCTCGACGTGGGGGATCACCAGCCGGTGGCCCGAGCGCTGATAATCGGCCACGGCCAAAAGGCCGTCGACCTCCAGCTCGTAACGGCTGAGTTCGGGGTTATGGCGGAAGGTGTCGGTCATACGGTTTCCAACGCGGGTAGGGCGGAGGCGTTGCCACATATAGAAATCCTCCCCCTAGCGGGGGAGGTGGCCGAAGGC
>CAKZJK010000540.1 GCA_936942565.1 uncultured Caulobacter sp.
TGAGGCGGATTGGCGCCGGCCTCGCCCGCCACGTCCTCCAGCGAGCGCCCGCCGCCGACCTGCTCCTCGAAGCGATCCGCCGCGCGGTTCAGGGTGGTGAAGCGATAGAGCTTGTCCAGGATCACGGCCCACGATCCCAGCGAGGCCAGGATCAGCCCGATCATCACGCCTTTGACGACCCAATCGGCCTGCATGAACAGGGCGAAGAACGAGAAATTGGGGGCGGCGGCCGAGGCGTCCATGCGGGTTAGGGCTCCGTTGGGGCGTCTGATCAGGACAGGTGTGCGCCGTATGGCATGAAGCGGCGCTTGGGTGAAACTATGACGAGGGTCGATCGATCCGAAAAAATGGGGACGGCGGAGGCCTGCTTGCTCAGGCCTCGTCCTCGGGACGCAGCCAGGGCGCCAGCTTGGCCAGCATATCCGGCGTCGGCCGGCGCGGGCGTCCCGACAGGCTGATGCAGACCGCGACCACCTTGGCCTCGAACAGCACCTCCTCGCCGCGGGTGATCGTCTGAAGGACGTGCAGTCGCACGCCCTCGGCCCGTTCGAACAGCGTGCGCACCACCAGGGCGTCATCGATCTTGGCCGCGCGCTTGAAGTCCAGTTCCATGCGGATGACCGCGAAGCCGGTGTCCTGCTGGGCCAGCTCGGTGTGCGAGATGCCGACCGCGCGGAAGAAGTCGCTCCGCCCCCGCTCCAGATAGCGCAGGTAGTTGGCGTGATAGACGATGCCGGTGAAGTCGGTGTCCTCGTAATAGATGCGCACGGGCAGTTGGTGCTCGCGGCCATCGAAGACGCCGGCGGTCGGTTCGATCATGACGCGGGCGGGTCCTGGTTGACGGGGTCGCCGAGCACCAAGCCTAGGGACAGACCCCAGGCCAGGATCGGCGCGGCGCCATAACCTAGAACAGGCGCTGGGTAGTTTCCAAACAGGTTCCCGGCTATCCAGCCGCCCCACAAGGCGGCGAGAGCCAGGGCTTCGGCGCGACACTCCGCCCGCGCGCGGGCGACCAAGAGGAACGGCGCGGGCAGACTGATCATCAAGACGCCGGCCCCGAAGCCCAGCACGGGGTTGGCCTTCATCGTCGTGGCGAGAAGTCCCTCGACATAAGGCACGGCGGGTAAGGTGTCGGGCTCGACCCAGGCGGCGTAGGCCAAGAGCCCAGCGACAATCACGCACGCCCAGGGCGTCAGCTGACGCGGGCGCTCCACCAGAGCCCCAGCGGCGAGCGCCAGGGCGAGGGCCAGCGAAGAGGCCGCGTCGTGCTGATAGAGTAGAAGCAGGGCCACCAGGCCCGCGATCGGCGCCACGCGGCGGTCGTCGAAGCCCTTGGCGAAGGCCCAGGCCGCGAACGGCAGGGCTATGGAGGCGGTGTGGAGTTGGATCGGCCCCAGCGCCACCCAACGCCGCGCCCCCTCCAGCGAGACGCCGTTCATCAGCGTCAGGACCAGGGCCAGGCCGCAGGCGGCCATCAACACCCAGAGCCGCCAGCGGGCTCGCCGCCAGAACCGCCCCAAAAGCAGCGCCAGACCCAGGGCGAGCACGGCGGCGAGGGCCTGGACGATCAGAGCATTGCGCGGGGCGCCGGCCGCGCTGATCGCCGCGAGGGAGACGGCGAGGCACGCGGCGGCCAGACCGGCGGTCAACAGGCGGATCACGCGCACGCCGCTAGCCTTCATCGAACAACGCGCCCTGCGCCTGTCCCGGCGGGGCGGCGGGCGGGGTCAGGCCAAGGTGCAGATAGGCCTTGCCGCAGGCCATGCGGCCGCGCGGCGTGCGCTGGATGAAGCCCTGCTGCATCAGATAGGGCTCGATCACGTCCTCGACCGCGTCGCGGGCCTCGGCGATGGCGTAGGCGATGGTCTCCACGCCGACCGGGCCGCCGCCATAGTGCTCGATCATGGCGCGCAGATAGCGACGGTCCAGGCTGTCGAGGCCGACCTCGTCGACCTCCAGGCGGGCCAGCGCCAGGCCCGCGGCCTTGCGGTCGATGATGGTCGCGCCGTCGGCGGTGGCGAAGTCGCGGACGCGGCGCAGCAGGCGACGCGCGGCGTGCCCCGAGCGCGCTTGGCGATCTCGTCGGCGCCGTCGTCCGACAGCGGCGCGCCCATCTTGCGGGCGGCGTGCAGAAGCACGTGGCGCAGCTCGGCCGGGGTGTAGAACTCCAGCCGGATCGGGATGCCGAAGCGGTCGCGCAGGGGCGTGGCCAGCATCCCCGCCCGCGTCGTCGCCGCCACCAGGGTGAAGGGCGCCAGATCGATCCGGATCGAGCGGGCCGACGGCCCCTCCCCGATCACGAGGTCGAGGACATGGTCCTCCATCGCCGGATAGAGGATCTCCTCGACGTTCGACGACAGCCGATGGATCTCGTCGATGAACAGGACGTCGTTGGCTTCCAGATTGGTCAGGATCGCCGCCAGGTCGCCGGGCTTGTTCAGCACCGGGCCCGAGGTGGCGCGGAAGTTCACGCCCAGCTCGCGGGCGACGATCTGGGCCAGGGTCGTCTTGCCCAGGCCCGGCGGCCCGAACAGCAGCACATGGTCCAGCGCCTCGCCCCGGCCCTTGGCGGCCTCGATGAAGACGCGGAGATTGCCCTTGGCCTGCTCCTGGCCGACGAACTCGGCCAAGGTCTGGGGACGCATGGCGCGATCGGTAGGCGCCAGGTCGCCGTGCTGGGGTTCGCCGGAGATGACGCGGGTCATGACAGGCCCCCTCCGCGCCTTCGGCGCTCCTCCCCCGGAGGGGGAAGAAGGCGCGCGCTTCCTTCCGCCCGC
>CAKZJK010000541.1 GCA_936942565.1 uncultured Caulobacter sp.
ACATCTAAGTGTCAAGTTATGTGGGTATGAAGTTTGCAAAGAAGAAGAGAAAAATAAAACAATGTGATATCCCACATAGACAGGACAAATAAGGATCCCACCATATATAAGGCAGAGCAAAAGCTATTATCTTTGTGTGGAGCATAGAAAGGTTAAGTTGTATGACTTAATGAATGGATGTAGCCAAATGCATATAACTATGAGTTTTGGACAGATCAGACGACGACGGTCGGCGGCTCGACCATGCAGGTCTGCTTCAACCCCTATCTCGAGACCGATCCGAGCATCCCCGTCGGCATCACCTCGAACTGCATGAGCTGCCATGGCGTCGCGGTCGTGGGTAAGGGCGCGACCTATCCGGCGAGCTACAACAAGCCGATCGCCTTCTTCACCGACCCGACCTATTTCACGACCAGCAACACCCACACGGACTTCTCCTGGGCGGTGGCGGACGCGCAGTAGGACCGCGAAACGGCGTTCAACACGGCTCCGAAGCCAAGATCTTGCCGTCCTGGGCGCAAGGCCCAGGACGGCGAGACTTGAGGTCGATCCGTCCTAGAGCCGCTTGATCATCACCGATGACTCTCGCCGGAGCCCTACGCCCCCAGCGCGTAGGGCCCGCTCTTCTCCAGCGCCGCCTTCCAGGCCGGCCGCGCGTGCATCTTGCCGATCCAGGCGGCCAGGTTCGGATAGTCGGCCAGCTTGCCCATCGCCTTGGCCACCTCGGGCACGAAGCTCATCTGGATGTCCGCGCCCGTCAGGCTGTCGCCGACGAAGTAGTCGCGGCCAGCCAGGCTCTGGTCGACGAAGGTCAGGTGGTTGGCGATCTCGGACTGGATGCGCGGATGCAGCGGCGCGCCAGCCTCGCCCAGACGGCCGACATACATGTTGAGCAGCAGCGGCAGCATGGCCGAGCCTTCGGCGTAGTGCAGCCATTGCTGGTAGAGGTCGTAGTCGGCGCTCTTGATGTCCGGCGCCAGGCGACCGCCGCCATGACGGCGGATCACGTAGTCGATGATCGCCCCGGACTCGATGATCACCTTGCCCGCGTCCTCGATCACCGGCGACTTGCCCAGCGAATGCACGGCGGTCAGCGACGCCGGCGCCAGGCGCGTCTGGGGATCGCGGGTGTGCTGAACGACGTCGTAGGGCAGGCCCAGTTCCTCCAGAAGCCACAGGATGCGCTGCGAGCGCGACTCGTTGAGGTGGTGGACCTTGAGCATCGGACTCCCCGTTTTGTGATCGTTATGCTGCAGCGCGGCATTGCTCGCAGATGCGAAATGCGCCACGGTGAAAGAAAACAACTGTTTGGCGCAAAACATCTGTTTGGCCAAGGGGAGTAAGCCATGACCACGACGCTCGCGCGCGACGATACCGAGAACCTTGTCCTCCCGGGCCTGCTCGGCCTGCTGCGCGAGGCCGCCGACGCGGCGGGCCTGTTCGTGGCCGAGGCCAAGCCCGCCGTCTTGGCCCACATCGCTCCAGAGGGTGGAAAGGTCGACCGCAAGCTGGCCGACGTCCACCAGCACCGCGTCCACGGCTATGGCTGGTACGCCTCCTACGCCGAGCTCTTGAACCAGGTCGCCGGCTGGGCCGAGCGGCTCGAGGGCGAAGGGCGCTTTGGCGAGATCGAGGCCCTGCTAGCCCAGCTGCTGTTCTCCGAATACTGCGCCCAGCTGGTCGGCGGCGTGCCGATGAACCAGGGCGAGATCGTCCGCCCGGCGCATCTGGTCGAGGACCGCGCGGTGCTGAACCGCCTCTATTCCAACGGCCTGATGAAGCTGATGGTCGAGGGCGGGACCCAGGCCGTGAAGAGCCGGATCGCCCAGCGCCTGGCCGAGGCGCGCGGCCGCCCGACGCTGGAAAACACCGGCCTCGACGAAACCTTCGAGATGATCCGCGACCAGTTCCACGCCTTCGCCGAGGAGAAGGTCACGCCTCACGCCCACCAATGGCACCTGAAGGACCAGCTGATCCCGATCGAGCTCGTGGAAGAGCTGGGCGAACTGGGCGTCTTTGGCCTCACCATTCCCGAGGAATATGGCGGCAGCGGCATGGGCAAGACCGCCATGTGCGTGGTCTCCGAGGAGCTGTCGCGGGCCTGGATCGGCGTCGGCTCGCTGGCCACCCGCTCGGAGATCGCCGGCGAGCTGATCCTGACCGGCGGCACGGAGGCGCAGAAGCAGTACTGGCTGCCCAAGATCGCCAGCGCCGAGATCCTGCCGACCGCCGTCTTCACCGAGCCGAACACCGGCAGCGACCTGGGGGCCCTACGCACTCGCGCCGAGCTGAAGGGCGACCACTATGTGGTGACCGGCAACAAGACCTGGATCACCCACGCCGCCCGCGCCGACGTCATGACCCTGCTCGTCCGCACCGAGCCTGGCACCACCGACTATCGCGGCCTCTCCATGCTGCTGGCCCCCAAGCCGCGCGGGACCGACGAGGCGCCCTTCCCGGCCGAGGGCATGAGCGGCGGCGAGATCGAGGTGATCGGCTATCGCGGCATGAAAGAGTACGAGCTCGCCTTCGACGGCTTCACCGTGCCGGCCGAGAACCTGCTGGGCGGCGTCCCGGGCCAGGGCTTCAAGCAGCTGATGGCCACCTTCGAGAGCGCTCGCATCCAGACCGCCGCCCGCGCCGTCGGCGTGGCCCAGGCGGCGCTGGAGACCGGCCTTGGCTACGCCCTGGACCGCAAGCAGTTCGGCCAGGCGATCTTCGAGTTCCCGCGCGTGGCCAACAAGCTGGCCATGATGGCGGCCGAGATCATGGGCGTGCGCCAGCTGACCTATTTCGCCGCCCGCCAGAAGGACGAGGGCAAGCGCTGCGATCTGGAGGCCGGCATGGCCAAGCTGGGCGGCCACGCCCTGATGCTGGCCACCGCCCAGACCCAGCTCGGCCGCGAGGAATCGCTGTCCGATACCGCCAAGGTGCTGTCGCGCATGTGCGACGCCATCATGATCCGC
>CAKZJK010000542.1 GCA_936942565.1 uncultured Caulobacter sp.
GGGCGCGGGCCTGAAGCCGGAATCCGGCTGCCGCATGGGCATCTGCCACGCCTGCACCTGCCGCAAGCTGTCCGGCCGCGTGCGCGACACCCGCACCGGCGCGGTCGCGGTCGAGATCGAGCTTTCCGCCCCGCCGCCGGCCCTGCGCAGCGGCCAAGTGGCCCACGCCACCCTGTCGGTGCGCGCCGCCCCCGACGCGGCCCGGCCCTACGCTCGCGTCCCGGCCGAAGCGGTGCTGGAAGCCAACGGCCGCCAGGCTTTCGTCCTGCGCTTCGAGGGCGGCAAGGCGCGGCGGACCGCCGTCGCGTTCGGCGGCTTCGACGGCGACGACGCCCTGGTGGCGGGTCTGCCCCAAGGCGCCCAGGTGATCACCGCCGGGGCCGGCTTCGTCGCCGACGGCGAGGCCGTGCGGGTGATCGATCCCGCCCGCCTCGACGCGCCCCGGGGCCGCTGACCGTGAAGTTCGATCTCGCGACCTTCGCCGTCCGTCGCTGGCAGTTCACCCTGGTCGCCTTCGGCCTGCTGGTGATGCTGGGGATCAACGCCTTCAACACCGTGCCGCGCTCGGAGGACCCGCACTTCCCGGTGCCGATCGTGGTGGTGCGCGCCGTGCTGCCGGGCGCCGAGCCCACCGAGATCGAGCAGCTGATCACCGACCCGATCGAGGACGCGGTCGACGGCCTCGACAACATCGACAAGATCGAGTCGTTCAGCGGCGACGGCGCGGCCGTGATCTCGGTGCACTTCACCTGGGACGTCGATCCCGAGCGCAAGTACGACCAGGTCGTCCGCGAGGTGAACGCCATCCGGGGCAACTTGCCGGCCGGCCTGACGCGCCTCGACATCCAGCGGGTGCGGACTTCGGAGGTGGCCATCGTCCAGGTGGCCCTGACCTCGGACATCCTGCCGATGCGCCGCCTGGAAAAGACCGCCGACCGGCTGCGCGAGCGGCTGGACTGGTACCGCGGCGAGCGCGCCGCCGCGCCGCCGGCCTGAGACCCGACCGGCGGTTCATTCAGGATCAATTCAGCGTCATCGAATCAGAGTAGCCTGCATACGGGCCCGGGCACCGGGCATTCGCCCGGCGGCGGCCCGTCCATCGAATGGGGGAGCAACCATGCGGACTGCGACGAACGGATTTCGTGGTGGGCGTCTTGCCTGCGGCCTGGCGGTGGCCGCGATGCTGGC
>CAKZJK010000543.1 GCA_936942565.1 uncultured Caulobacter sp.
CTCAAGGCCGCTCTGCTGGCGATCGGCGCCGCCAACGGCTCGATCCATCCGCTGGACGTGCGCGACCGGGAGGGCTGGGAGAACGCCCTGGGCGACTTCGGTCGCGAGACGGGCGGCAAGGCCGACGTGCTGCTGAACAACGCCGGCGTCGCGCGCTTCGGCGTGCTGGAGGACATGTCCGACGCCGATTGCGACATCCAGATCGACATCAATATCAAGGGCGTGATCAACGGCGCGCGGGCGAGCCTGCCACTGCTGAAGGCGGCCGGCGGGCGACTGATCAACATCGCCTCCTGCGCGGGGCTCTATGGCTCGCCGAAGCTGGCGGTCTATTCGGCGACCAAGTTCGCGGTGCGGGGCCTGTCCGAAGCGCTCGACGTCGAATACGCCCGCCACGGCGTCAGCGTCGCCTGCGTCATGCCGTGGTTCATCGAGACGCCGATCCTGAACGCCGGGGCGTCAGGCACGAACGAGCACATGAGCGACGCGCTGCGCGCGGGCGGCCTGGAGGTCTATCCCGTCGAGGACGCCGCCCAGGTCGTCTGGGAAGCCGCGCGAGGCAAGGCCCTGCACTACTTCGTCGGCAAGCGCGCCAAGCAGATGCGCTTCGCCTCCAGCCACATGCCCGGCGTCGTTAGGAAGCAGCTCCGCTCCCGGCCCCTACTGTCGACTTGAGGCCGTCCAGCGGCGCGCGGTCGGTCGAGATGGCGATCGGCTTGGCGACCGCCTTGTCGGCGATCGGGGCCGAGGCCGGCTCGGTCACCGGGCCCAGCGGACCACCCTGCCCGGCCGAGGACGAGACCGGCTCGACGCGGCCGATGGTCATCACCGGGAACGTCACCTTGAACTTGTCGACCGGCGGCTTGCCGTCGGCGGTCAGGCTGGCGATGTCCGACGGCGCGATGTCATCGACGGTCGGCAGGCGCGTCGGCGAGGCGTTGTGGCGACCGAAGCGATAGAAGATGTGCATCCCCACCTGGGCCACCCGCAGCAGGCGCGGCCCCCAGATCGGCGACACGTTGACGGTGTGGAAGTGGGTCGCCGAACCAACCTGGTTGCTGATCGATCCCGACAGCGCGCGGGCGGCGATCTTGCGCGAGCGGTTCCAGGCGCTGACGTCGCGCGCGTGGCGCATCGAGCCGTCGCAAGCGAAGCTGAACTGGCAGCCCGTGCGATGGTAGGCGCCTTGGAACACCACGCCGCAGATCGACTTCGGGAAAGCCGGGTGACGCACGCGGTTCATGACCACCTGGGCCACGGCCGCCTGGCCGCTGGGGGTCTCGCCGCGGGCTTCGTAGTAGATGGCGTCGGCCAGGCACTCGAGCTCGCGCGAGCTTTCCAGGGCGTTGCCGAGCTGGAACGGACCGGCGGCGCCGGGACCGAAGGCCGAGCCGAAGCTGGCCCGCAGCATCAGGGGGCCGGTGCGGCCGCTCTGACCGGGCATCAGGGTCGCGCCGGCGCCTTCGAGGCGGGCGGCCAGCTGAGCCGACTGGCGATCGCGTTGATCGACGGCGGCGAAGAGGAAGGGATCATGACGCTTGGCCACGGCGAGGGCGCCGGGGTCCATACGCGTAGCCGCGCTGACCAGGGCCGCGTCCGAAAAGCTTCCGGAGGCGCCATCGGCCAATCGGGCGACGCGGGCGTGGGTGGAGGCCGATTGGGCCAGGCCACCCATGAGGTAAACGCCGCCCAGGGCCAGACCCGTGATGGATCCGACCAATACGGCGCCGACCAGCCCGCGCGCGTCCGCGCGCGTCTGCGACTTGATATACAAAACTCGTGTCCTGCGCGGCGAGGGCGCTCCGGCCCCCCGACAAAAACCGCTTCGAGATCCCCGGAAAAGCACTGTCGGGGAGGCCTTCGAAGCGGGGGATTGGCCGTATCACGACGTGGCCAAGATCCCGCTGTTAGCGGCTTATGAACGATTGGTGACCGACTCGCAAGCGCTCCAGCCCCGCTCATAGCCCCGCCGCGGGGTCGTGTCGCGGGGGCAAATCGTTAATCCGTTGAATCCTTGTGAAAAGCTGGACCGGAGCGATCGACGATTTTTTTCGACCCAAAAACCCTTACGCCGCCTGATTTCCACTCATGGTGGCGTTGAGAGCGCGACCTCGCCCAGCGCATCCAAGACGATAAAAAGGTTAATACGGAACCTTAAACCGAGGTTGCCGAAAGGCGCCTTTCAGCGCCCTCGGAGGAGGCGCCGCCCCTCGACGAGAAGCTTCCCCAAGCAGATCGCCGCCGCGACCACGAGGACCATTTGGAGGGTGAGGTCCACGGTCCGCTGTAGCTTGTCGACGCTCTCGCCAACCGCGCCAAGGGCGGTGAAGGTGACGAGGGGCTGGGCCGGCCAGAGCGCGCCAATCAGCGCCAGTCCGCCCAGGGAACAGACCATCTCGGCGGCCGCCCGCGCCCGGATCCCGCCCGGCTTGATCACCAGGATAAGAGACGAGGCGACCTGGATCACGGCCAAGGCCAGGATGGGCCAGTGCAGCGCCTGGAAGATCGGGCTAAAGCCGATCGCCACGCCGCCGTCCCCGTGCGTTCGCCCCGTGGGGAACGGCGCGACGCCGGTCCACCAGGCGATGAACAGCCCCGTGGCGACCAGTTCGAACAGACCGTCGAAGCGGCTCTTCACGAACCAGCCCTTGCCTTCGGGAACGCGCGGAAGATCGCTGACCTTCCAGTCGCCGAAATCGCCCAGCTTGATCCAGCCGCGCTCGATCGCCGCGCCGACCAAGGTGGCGAAGCCAACAAGGCTCAACCCCGTGCCGATGAAGTCATTGACCGCGCCGGAAATCACGTGGCCGCCGCCATGGCCCGTGATCAGGACGATGCCGGCCGGAATGATGGTCGCCAAGGCGGCGATGGCCAGCAACGCCTTCACGCCGAATAGCCAGAACGGATAGAGCTCCGGCCCGATCAGCGCCGTGCGCGGGCCGTAACGGCCGGCGACGGCGATCGGATGACCGATCTCGCGCAGGAGCTCTTCGGTCTCGCGCTTGTCGAGCGGACGGCCCAGGGCCGCTTCCCGCTCCTCGACACGGTTCATGATCAGGTCGCGCAGCTCGGCGACGATGTCTTCGCGCGAGGCCTTGGGCAGCAGGGCGGCGACGGCGCCCAGGTAACGATCGACGAGATCGCTCATGTCATGAGGTCCTTCGGTGAGGGTGGCCGCCGTCACGAGCGTGGCAGCCGAAAGTGTGAGCGGTTTCGGCGCCCGCCACGCTCTAAGTATTTGAAATCGAGCCTGTTCACCCCTTCCGATCTCCATCGGAAGGGACAGGCTCGAGCAGCGGCTCCAGGGCGGCGTTGATCGCGCGCCATTCGTCGGCGAGGCGGGCCAGCACGGCCCGGCCCTCGTCCGACAGCTGGTAGAAACGCTTCTTGCGCTTGTCTTCCTCGCGCCATTCGCTGGCGAGCAGGCCCTGGGCCTCCAGCCGGCGGAGCATGGGATAGAGCGCGCCTTCGTCGATCTCGACCCCGACCGACGACAGAGCCTGGCGCAGGCCGTAGCCGTACCGCTCCTCCCGCAGCTGGGCGAGGACAGCCAGGATCAGGGTCCCGCGCCGCAACTCCTGCCGGAGCGATTCAAAGATGTCCGTATCGGTCGGCATGAACGTGTGCGCCACATAGTGTGCATCACATGGTGTGTGATGCACACTGTATGTCACACAGTATATGAGCGAGTCAACGCCGGCGTCGCGGGTCGAACCGTAGGTAGTCGCCCCGACTTCGCTGGCGCCGCGCCGGGCGTACTCTCCCGCCCAGCAGTCAGAGCTCCGGAGAGAACGCCATGGACACGATGATGAAGGCCGCCGTGGTGCGCG
>CAKZJK010000544.1 GCA_936942565.1 uncultured Caulobacter sp.
CAGCCAGGCGGCCGCCGGATTCGGTGATCCCCTAGTTGCGTCCATTCGTTCAGATCCATACATTATCAAGCAAATGTATGGATCGTTTCGGCGATTGTAGGAAGGGGTCTTCGATGACCGACGACGTATTCTGCGACTCTCCGACCCCGATCGAGGCCGGCCTGAAGTGCTGCTGCCCCCGCTGCGGCCAAGGCAAGCTGTTCCAGGGTTTCCTGAAGCTGGCGCCCAAGTGCGACCAGTGCGGACTGGACTACGGCTTCGCCGATCCGGCCGATGGTCCGGCCTTCTTCGTGATGAGCGGCGTCGGCATCGTGGTGACGGCCTTCTTCGCCTGGGCCGAGGTCATGTGGCAGCCGCCGATCTGGGTGCACCTGGTGACGACCTTCCCGGCCCTGATCCTGGGGTGCCTCGCCACCCTGCGCCCGGTGAAGTCCTGGCTGGTGGCCTCGCAGTACATCAACAAGGCCGAGGAAGGCCGCTTCGAGAGCCTGGGCCGCCACGACTTCGACGAGCGGCGGCTGTAGGGGCGCAGGCTAATATTCCTCGTCATCCCGGAAGCCTCGCAGAGGCTATCCGGGACCCAGGGGCCGGTGCGGTGCGGCTCCCCCTGGGTCCCGGCTCTCCGAGCTTCGCGCTCCGGCCGGGATGACGAGAGGTATTGGACTGAACTCCGAAAGCGCCTGACGCCGATCACACCCCCAACGTTCCCGCGATCTGGCGCGTCGCCGCGTTCAGACGGTTCCAGACATTGATCGCCGAGATGCTGATCAAGAGGCCGGCCAGAGCCTTCTCGTCATAGTGCCTAGCGGCTTCGTTCCAGACCTCGTCCGAGACCGGATCGGCCTGGTCGGCGACGCGGGTCACGGCCTCGGCTAGGGCCAGGGCGGCGCGTTCGGCGTCGGTGAAGTAGGGCGTGTCACGCCAGCCGGCGACGGTGGCGACGCGCTCGGGGCTCTGGCCGGACTTCAGCGCGCCGCGGGCGTGCATCTCCAGGCAAACGCCGCAGCCGTTGATCTGGCTGACGCGCAGGTGCAGCAGTTCGTGCAGGGTTTCCGGCACGCCCTCGACATGGGCGGACTTCGATAGCGCCATCATCGCCTTCATGGCGTCGGGCAGCAGATAGGCGGGTTGGGTCATCCTGGCTTGCATCGCGGTCTCCTTCGGCTTTGCTGACGTCGCCGGTCACATCCGGCGATTTCGTTTCGTCGAAGAGGTGACGAAGCCCGACGGAGCGATGTGACCGATGCCTGACCGGAATTTTCTCGCCGAGCGTTTCGAGGCCGACCGCGCCCGCCTGCGGGGCGTCGCCTACCGGATGCTGGGCTCGCTGCCCGAGGCCGAGGACGCGGTGCAGGAGGCCTGGCTGCGGCTGTCGCGCAACGGCGCGGACAGCGTCGACAATCTGTCGGCTTGGCTGACGACGGTGACCTCTCGTGTCTGCCTGGACATGCTGCGCGGCCGCAAGGCGCGGCGCGAGGACGCGATGACGGAGGGCGCGCCGGAACCGTCGATCGCCGCCGAGGACGCGGTCGAACGGGAGACGCTCCTGGCCGACTCCGTGGGCCTGGCCCTCTTGGTGGTGCTGCGCGGCCTGACACCGGCCGAGCGGATCGCCTTCGTGCTGCACGACCTGTTCGACCTGCCGTTCGAGGAGATCGCGCCGATCGTCGAGCGCACGCCCGAGGCCGCCCGCCAGCTGGCCAGCCGCGCCCGTCGCCGGGTGCGCGGCGGTCAGGCGCTGGACGCGACCCAGACCGCGCAAAAGAGCGTGGTCGACGCCTTCCTGCTGGCCTCGCGCACGGGCGACCTGGCCGGGCTGATGGCGGTGCTGGCGCCGGACGTCGTGGTCCGCTCCGACGTGCTGGGCGGCGGCGGCCAGGTCCGCGAGCTGCGCGGGGCGGTCAAGGTCGCCAACTTCTACAACGGCCTGGCCCAGACGGCGCGCACCGCCCTGGTCGACGGCGCGATCGGCGCGGTGGTCGCCCCGCTGGGTCAGATGACCCGCGTGCTGGATTTCCGCGTCGAGAACGGCCGGATCGTCGAGATCTTCGTCGCCGGCGATCCGGAGCGGTTGGAGCGTGTCGAGGTGTCGCTGGTCTAGCCGCTACTTCAGCAGCAGCTGCCCGCGGCGGTTCAGCTCGTCCTTGATCTTGCCGGCGGCCATGCCCAGCAGGCCGGGGAGGGTGACGTCGAGGCGGGCGTGGTCCTCCAGCACCTGGACGACGCCGCTGATCGTCTGGCCCATGGCGGCGGCCGAGAAGGTCATGGCGTCGCCGGACCAGTTCTGGGTGAAGCGGCTGGGATCGCCGCCCGGGATCTGGCCGGCCCTCTGCGCGAACCCTTGCTCCAGTCGGCGCTTGGCCTCGGCCGCGCCCAGCTGGTGGGGGATGTTGATGCTGACGGTCTTGGCCATGACGATCCTCTGAAACTTTCCCGGTCAAAACGCGGCCGAGGCGGATGCGGTTCTATACGTCCGATTTTGGCGCAGGCGAAGGCCAAGGTCTCTTTCATCAGATGAGGGACCAAGACATGACCGACCTCGCCATCACCCCGCCGTTCGCCGCCCCGCGCCGCTTCACGCGTCCTGGGCGTCCTGCCGGCATCCTCGGCGCGATCCACTACGCGGGCGTGCTGCTGGTCTGGGCGGCGCTGTTCGTCGTCGACCGGCCCCTGGCGCTGAAGGTGATGGCCGAGCGTCGCGCGGACTCGCCGATCCCGCGTCGTTGGGGTTGGTAGTTGGGGGGCTGGTAGGACGCCGCGAACGGCGCCATCCCTGCGGGCATGTCGATCGTCGTTTCCGCCCGCCCGGTCTCGCATCCGCTGAAGGCCCCGTTCCGCATCTCGCGCGGGGTCAAGACCGCCGCCGAGGTGGTCGAGGTGATCGCCGCCGCTGACGGTCATGTGGGGCGCGGCGAGAGCGTGCCCTACGCCCGTTATGGCGAGAGCGTCGACAGCGTCCTGGCTCAGCTGGCGCCGGCGCGGTCCGCCGCCGACCCCGAGGCCGCCCGCGACGCCCTGCCGCCCGGCGCGGCCCGCAACGCCCTCGACCTCGCGCTCTGGGACCTTCGCGCCCGCCGCACGGGCGTCAGCGTCGCGAGCGCCACCGGCCTTCCCATTCCGCAGGACCTCGTCACCGCCGTCACGGTCAGTCTCGACACGCCCGAGGCGATGGCGGCCGCAGCCCGCGCCGTCGCCGACGCGCCGCTGATCAAGATCAAGCTGTCGGCCGAGGACCCCGCCGCCCGCCTGCGCGCGGTGGCCGCCGCCGCGCCGGACGCCCGCTTCATCGTCGATCCGAACGAGGGCTGGACCTTCGACATCCTGCGGGACCTCAAGCCTCTGCTGGCCGACCTGCCGATCGCCCTGGTCGAGCAGCCGCTGCCGGCCGGCGAGGACCGGGCGCTGGAGGGCTGGGACCCGCCGTTCACCGTCTGCGCCGACGAAAGCGTCCATGTCGGCGGGGATCTCGCGGCCCTGCGCGGTCGCTACCAGGCGGTCAATCTCAAGCTCGACAAGACCGGCGGCCTGACCGAGGCGCTCGTTCTGCTGAAGGCCGCGCGGGCCCTGGGCTTCCAGGTGATGACCGGCTGCATGGTCGCCTCGTCCCTGGGCGTCGCGCCGGCGCTGCATCTGGGCGGGGCCAGCGACTTCGCGGACTTGGACGGGCCGTGGTGGCTGGCGGCGGATCACCCCGGCGGCCTGCGGGTCGAGCGCGGGCGGATCACGCCGCCGCAGCCTGGGTTCTGGGGGGATGCGGTCGAGGCCGGGGGGCTGTGGCTTTAGCTTCGTTTTCCTTCCTCCCCCTCCAGGGGAGGGGGACCGCCGAACGCCGGTGGAGGGGGCT
>CAKZJK010000545.1 GCA_936942565.1 uncultured Caulobacter sp.
GCGGGACGGAGGGTGCGCTTTGGCGCCTACAAATCGAACCGAACCCCCTGCGCCAGCGGTAGGGCGCCCGAATAGTTCACCGTCGCGGTCTGGCGGCGCATGTATTGCTTCCAGCTGTCCGAGCCGCTTTCACGTCCGCCGCCGGTCTCCTTCTCGCCGCCGAACGCGCCGCCGATCTCGGCGCCCGAGGGGCCGATGTTGACGTTGGCGATGCCGCAGTCGCTGCCCGCGGCCGACAGGAAGGCCTCGGCCTCGCGCACGTCGTTGGTCATCACGCAGGAGGAAAGCCCCTGGGGCACATCGTTCTGGATCGCCATCGCCATGTCGAAGCTGTTGTAGGGCACGACGTGCAGCAGGGGCGCGAAGGTCTCGCGTTGCATGCAAGGGGCCGGCGCCGACAGGCGGGCCAGGGCCGGGCGGACGTAGAAGGCCTCGGGCCATTGGTCGGCCAGCAGGCGCTCGCCGCCGCTGACGGTCCCGCCTTCGGCCCGAACGGCGTCCATGGCGGCGACGAAGGCCTCGTAGGCTTGGCGATCGATCAGCGGGCCCAGCAGCGTCTTGCCCTCGCGCGGATCGCCGACCGGCAGGCGCTGGAAGGCGGTGTCGACCGCATCGGCGACCTTGTCGACGAGGCTTTCGTGGACGATCAGACGGCGCAAGGACGTGCAGCGCTGACCGGCGGTGCCGGCCGCCGAGAAGACGATGGCGCGAAGGGCCAGCGACAAGTCCGCCGACGGCGTGACGATCATGGCGTTGTTGCCGCCCAACTCCAGGATCGAGCGGCCGAAGCGCTCGGCCACGACCGGGGCCAGCGCTTTACCCATGCGGGTCGAGCCGGTGGCGCTGACCAGCGGGATGCGCGGGTCGCGGGCCAGGCGCTCGCCGGCGTCTCGACCGCCCTGGACGACGCTGGCCAGGCCTTCCGGCGCGTCGCCGAAGCGGGCCAGCGCGCGCTTCAGGATCGCGTGGGTGGCCAGGGCCGTCAGCGGCGTCTTCTCGGACGGCTTCCAGATCACTGGATCGCCGCAGACCAAGGCCAGGCAGGCGTTCCAGGCCCAGACGGCGACGGGGAAGTTGAAGGCGCTGATCACCGCGACGGGGCCCAACGGGTGCCAGGTCTCGCGCATCGAATGGCCAGGGCGCTCCGAGGCGATGGTCAGCCCGTGCAACTGGCGCGACAGGCCGACGGCGAAGTCGCAGATGTCGATCATCTCCTGGACCTCGCCGGCCGCCTCGGAGGCGATCTTGCCGGCTTCCAGGGTGACGAGGGCGGCCAGATCCGCCTTGGCGGCGCGCAGCTCCTCGCCGAACAGGCGGACCAGTTCGCCGCGTCGCGGGGCGGGGACAACGCGCCAGGCGTCGAAGGCGCGGCGGGCTGCGGCGACCTTGGCTTCGATCTCGCGAGCGTCGTCGAAGGCGACATGGGTCAGGACGGAGCCGTCGATCGGGCTACGCACCGGCTGGCCGGCGTCGGCGGGGCGCGCCGGGACGCCCAGCGTGTCCAGGAGGTCGCGGGCGTGGGCGGCGGGAGTCGGGAAGGACTGGGTCATGGCCCTGGAAAACGCTCCCCGCGTGTTCGGGTCAAGCCCTTGGCGGCGGCGTTGCATGACATGCCACGAGCGGCTAGGGACGCGGGAAGCAGGAGAACCGACATGGCGCAGGCTAAACTCATCGACGGCAAGGCTTTCGCGGCCGATCTGCGGGCCAAGATCGCCGAGGAGGTGGCCGAGCTGAAGGCCAAGCACGGCGTGACGCCGGGCCTGGCCGTCGTGCTCGTCGGCGAGGACCCCGCCAGCCAGGTCTATGTCCGCAACAAGGGCGAGCAGACGCAAGCGGCCGGCATGTACTCCGAGACCCATCGCCTGGCGGCCGAGACGACCCAGGACGAACTGTTGGCCGTGGTCGACAAGCTGAACGCCGACCCCAAGATCCACGGCGTGCTCGTACAGTTCCCCGTGCCGGCTCACATCAACCAGATGGACGTCGTGGCGGCCCTGTCGCCGGACAAGGACGTCGACGGCCTGACCGTGACCAACGCCGGTCGCCTGGCCAGCGGCCTGCCGGCCCTGACGCCCTGCACGCCGCTGGGCTGCATGATGCTGCTGAAGGACACGCTGGGCGACCTATCGGGCAAGAACGCCGTGGTGATCGGCCGCTCGAACCTGATGGGCAAGCCGATGGCCCAGATGCTGCTGGCCGCCGACTGCACCGTGACCATCGCTCACTCGCGCTCCAAGGACCTGCCGGGCATCGTGCGCCAGGCCGACATCGTCGTGGCCGCCGTGGGGCGCGCCGAGATGGTCAAGGCCGACTGGGTCAAGCCGGGCGCCACCGTGATCGACGTCGGCATCACCCGCTATCCGGCCCGTGACCCGGCGGCCGCTGCGGTGGGCAAGACCCGCCTTGTCGGCGACGTCGCCTTCGACGAAGTCTCCGAAGTCGCTGGCGCGATCACGCCGGTTCCGGGGGGCGTCGGACCCATGACCATCGCTTGCCTGCTGGCCAATACGCTGACGGCCGCCAAGCGCCTGGCGGGGATCGCCTGATGAAGCGGGTGGCCGTCCTTCTCGCGTCCGCCCTGATCCTGACCGCGTGCGGGGCCAAGCCCCCGCCGCCGCCCACGCCCGAGCAGGCGCTGGCGTTGCGTCCGGCCGACGCGCGGCTGGCCAGCCTCTACGAGACCTCGTGCCACGCCTGTCACGCCATTGCGGGCACGGGCGCGCCGCTGGTCCACGACCGCGCCGCCTGGGACCCGCGCTGGAAGCAGGGCGAGGCCGTGCTGCTCGACCACGCCATCCAGGGCTTCAACGCCATGCCGGCGACCGGCCAATGCGCGACTTGCGCGCCGGACGATTTCAAGGCCCTGATACGGTTCATGGCGGGGCGCGAAGACTCCGCGAAATAACAAACAACGAGCGGGCGGAAACATGATCTCCAGGCGTGGGGCCCTGATCGCGGGCGGGACGGGTGTCGCGGTGGTCGCCGGCGGCGCGGCCGCATACGGGGTCGCCACCGGAGACAAGCCCGAACCGCCTTCGCCGCCTTCGGTCAACGCCGACGGCAAGCTGCTCTGGCGCAACTGGTCGGGCATCCAGAACGCCTATCCCGCCGCCCGCCTGGCCCCCAAGGACGAGGGCGAACTGGCGCTGGCCCTCAAGACGGCTCAGGAACCGATCCGCCCCGTGGGCGCGGGCCACTCCTTCACCGCTCTGGCGCCGACGACCGGGACGCTGATCTCGCTGGACGCCATGGCCGGGATCGTCGGCTGGGAAGGCGACGCCGCGATCGTTCGCACCGGCACGCGGCTCGGGGCGCTTGGTCCGATGCTGGCCGAGAAGGGCAGGGCGCTGCCGAACCTGCCCGACATCAACAAGCAGTCCCTGGGCGGCGCCCTGGGCACGGCCACCCATGGCACGGGGGCGAAGATCCCGGCGCTGCACGGCGATGTCACGGGGCTGCGCCTCGTCACCCCGTCCGGCCAGGTCATCGACGCCGACGCCGACAACAATCCTGAGATTTTCCAGGCCGCTCGCGTCTCGCTGGGATCGCTGGGCGTCATCAGCCAGGTGCGGATCAAGACGAGCGCCAACCGCCGCCTGCGCCGCCGCGTCTGGCTGGAGCCCTTCGAAGAGGCGCTGGCCAACGCCGAGGCGCGCTGGGCCCGGCATCGCAACTTCGAGTTCTTCGCCGTGCCGTTCACGGGCCTGGCGGCCAATATCAGCCACGACGAGACCGACGACCCGGCCCTGCCGCGAGGTCCGGATCAGGACACCGAGTTCCTCGAGGCGCTGAAAGGTCTGCGCAACCTGCTGGGCTTCGCGACGCCGGTCCGC
>CAKZJK010000546.1 GCA_936942565.1 uncultured Caulobacter sp.
CCCGCCAACATGGCCGAAAGCGTGCTGCTGGACTGGGCTTCGGGCCCCGCCGGGACGACGTCGGAGATCACCCCGCACTGGATCGCGCGCATGGCTCGCCCGGACGAATTGATCCGCGCCGCCGCGTAGAGGTGCGCGCAATCCAGATTGACGATGTCGCAGCCCTCCAGCCGATAGGCCTCCAGCATCGGATCGTACTCTCGATAGATCGCATCGCCGGTGGCCACGCGGACCGGATGCATCGTCTCCGGGCCCGGCCAGAGCTTCAGCGTGGCGTCGATCAGCGTCTGGTCCGCGCGCAGGATGCGGGCGCCCGTGTAGTGCGGGGTCGTGCCGTCCGCCGCCAAAGTGTCCTCGGCCAGGTAGAAATCGCCCATGCCCAGCTCGCCGGTCCCCAGCCCGCCGGCGAGGCCGTAGGCCAGCACCAGCTCGATCCCGTAATAGGCCAGCTCCTCGGCCGTCGAGCTCGACACCGGGCCGCCATAGACGTGGGCCAGGGACAGGAACTGGCGACCGCCGTGCCGGAGCACCCGCACGCTGTCGGGCGACACATGGATGAAGTGCTGGCCGTCCACACGCTGGGGCTCGTAGCGCTCGAGCGCCGATGGCGGGGGGCAATAGCCGACCAGAGCGACCTTGATGTCGCCGAAGATGTCGGGCGGAAACCGGCGACCGACCAGGCTTTGCGGGGTGAGATGGGGCGATTGCGTCATGACGATCCTGGCGACTCCGCGGGTGGGCCGGCCGGTTCTGGACCGGAACGCGATCGCGCGACACGATCAGGATCAATTCGAGGTCACCGCCCCGTCAGAGAAGGCGCGCCGCCAGTTCGGGCGGCAGTTCGCCCCGCGCCGCCATCAGATGCGTCCGCAACAGCAGAGCCACGGTGATGGCGTCGGGCATGTGGCCGGCGATCGCCGCGTCCAGCGCCTCGCGGAACGGCACGCGGACCACGGCCAGATCCTCGGTCTCGTCGGGCGCGATCGCGGTCGGCGAGAGATCCATGGCGAGGAAACCGTAGGCGATCTCGTCGGTGACCGAGTTCGAGAGCTCCATGCGCAGGATCGGTCGCCAGTCGGCCGCTTGCAGTCCCACCTCCTCGGCCAGCTCGCGCTTGGCGCCGTCCAGCGGGTCCTCGCCGTGCGGCGCGCCGCCCTCGGGCAGTTCCCAGCTGTAGTTGGCCAGCGAGAAGCGGTTCTGACCGACCAAGGTCACCGTGCCGTCCGCGTGCAGCGGCACGATCCCGATCGCCTGGTTCTTGAACCCGACCTTGCCGTAAAGCGCCGGACGACCCGTCGGGGCGATCGCCTGGTATTCGGTGACCGTGATCCAGGGGTTGTCGTAGACGACCTTGCTCGACGACACGCCCCAGGGCTTTCCGTGCGGCTTCAGCCAGGCGGGCTTGTCGGACATGGACGCTCCAGTTTTTTCGCGGCCTCCGGTTCCATCGGAGCCATGCGAGGCCTAACTGAACGGCCTTACAACGCCGCAACGCCCATGAGGAGGCCGTCTTGGCCGGTTCCGTCCCCCCCGCTCCCGAATTTGGCGAAACCCTGCCGATCGAGGCCTCTCCGGAGACGGTCGCCTTCCTCGCGCGGCGTCGATCGGCCAGCGCCATGACCCTGACCGCGCCGGGGCCGAACAAGGCCCAGTTGGCGGACCTCCTGCGCCTGGCGGTGCGGGTGCCGGACCACGGCAAGCTGGCGCCCTGGCGCTTCGTCGTACTGGAAGGCCAGGCCAAGGCCGTCTTCGCCGAGCGCATCACCGCCCTGGCTCCCAGCCAGGCCAATCCGACCAAGGCGACGGCCGCCTTGCGCAAACTGACCAACCCGCCGGTCTGCGTCGCGGTGATCTCGCGCCACCTGCCCGGCGAGATCCCCGAGTGGGAGCAGCGCCAGAGCGCCGCCGCCGTCTGCCATCAAATGTTGCTAGCCGCGGCGGCCCTGGGCTGGGGCGCCAACTGGATCACCGACTGGTACAGCTACGACCCGCGCGCGCTGGACATCCTGGGCTGCGGTCCGGACGAGAAGGTCGCGGGCTACCTCTATCTCGGCACGGCCGCCGAGCAGCCACAGGAGCGCCAACGCCCCGACGCCACGGCACTGACCAGCTATTGGACCCCGAACTAGCGCCCAGGCGTTGAAGGGCCAGCACGGAGAACAATCGGATGACGCGACGCAAGGACCCCTGGACCAGCCTGGCCTTCGACAGCTGGGCGTTGGGGATGGAGGCGTCGGCCGTGATCGGCTTGCGCATGATGAAACTGGCCGCCGGCGGCGCGGCGGCCCAGACCGAGGCTCAACTGATGGTCAGCGAGAAGGTCGCCGCCAGCCTGACCTTGCCCATGCTGGCCGCGACCGGTCGGCTGGGCGCGACGGGTCCGGCGATCGCCGCCGGCTCCCTGACCCACCTGCGCCGCAAGGTACGGGCCAACCGGCGCAGGCTGTCGAAGCTCTAGATCACCCGCGCCCGCGATAGGGCGCGACGCCCTGATCCGGAACCCACAGGCCTTCCGGCGCGGGGCCCGTCTGCCAGAACACGTCGATGGGAATACCCCCGCGCGGATACCAATAGCCGCCGATGCGCAGCCAGCGCGGCTGGGCGATTTCGACGATCTTGCGCGCCACCTTGACCGTGCAGTCCTCATGGAACGAGCCGTGGTTGCGGAAGCTGGTCAGATAGAGCTTCAGCGACTTGCTCTCGATCAGCCAGTCGCCCGGCGCGTAGTCGATCACGAGGTGGGCGAAGTCGGGCTGGCCGGTGACCGGGCACAGCGAGGTGAACTCCGGCGCGACGAAGCGGGCCAGATAGAGCACGTCGCTCTGCGGATTGGGCACGCGTTCGAGGACGGCGGCCTCGGGGCTGTCGGGCGCGTCGACGACGCGGCCCAGCTGGGTGACGTTGAGATCGGTCATCGGCGCGATTTAGGCCTCCCCCCCTCTTAAGACAAGACTGAGGCCGCGAGACAAGCCACGCGCCCCTCGCTACAACACCTCCAACAAACGTTTGGGGAGAAAACGATGTCGGGACGGGACTTCGACGGCTTCACCGTGGTGATCACCGGCGCCTCCACCGGGCTGGGCCGCGCGATCGCGGTCGAGACGGCGCGTCGCGGGGCGGGCCTCGTGGTCGTCAACTATGCCCGCAGCGCCGAGGAAGCCGAAGAGACCGCCCGCCTCGTCGAGGCCGAGGGCGCGAAGGCCGCGCTGGTCCAAGGCGACGTCGCGCGTGACGAGGACTGCCGGAAGATCGCCGAGACCGCGGCGTCCAGCGGTCGCATCGACGCCCTGTTCAACAACGCCGGCGTCACCAAGTTCGCGCCGAACCACGCCGATCTCGACGCGGTGAACGCCGAGGATTTTCTGAGGCTCTATTCGGTCAATGTGGTCGGGGCCTTCCAGATGACGCGGGCGGCGCGATCGCTCCTTGAGGCCGCACCGGCGCCAGGCGCGGTGGTCAACACCGCCTCGCCGGCGTCGTGGGCAACGGCTCATCGGTGCCCTACGCGGCGTCCAAGGGCGCGATGACGACCATGACGCTGTCGCTGGCCCGAGCCCTGGCCCCGCGCATCCGGGTCAACGCCATCTGCCCCGGCTTCATCGACACGCCCTGGTTCGGCAAGGCCATGGACGCCGAGCGGGTCGACCGCCTGCGCTCCGGGGCGGCGGCCGCAACGCCGCTGAAGGTCGCCTCGACCGCCGAGGATATCGCCGGCGCGGCGGTCTTCCTGGCCTCGCCCGCTTCGCGTCACGTCACCGGCGAGACCCTGCTGGTCGACGCGGGCCTGCATCTGGGTGGCGCCAGTCTGTCGATGCGCTAAGGGACGGCGGGG
>CAKZJK010000547.1 GCA_936942565.1 uncultured Caulobacter sp.
GAAGTGCTGCTCCTCGTCGACGATGACGAGGCCCAGGTCCTTGAACGACACCTGCTTGGACAGGATGGCGTGGGTGCCCACGACGATCTCGAACTGGCCGTTGGCCAGGCCCTCGCGGGTCTCGGCGGCTTCCTTGCCGGTGACCAGGCGCGACAGGCGCGTGACCTTGACCGGCCAGCCCTGGAAGCGGTCCTTGAAGGTCCTGTAGTGCTGGCGGGCCAACAGCGTCGTCGGGCAGACGATCGCCACCTGCTTGCCGCTCATCGCCACCACGAAGGCCGCGCGCAGGGCGACCTCGGTCTTGCCGAAGCCGACGTCGCCGCAGATCAGGCGATCCATCGGCTTTCCAGACGACAGGTCTTCGAGCACGTCGTGGATGGCGCTGAGCTGGTCGTCCGTCTCCTCGTACGGGAAGCGGGCGCAGAACTCGTCGAACACGCCGTGCGGCGGGTCGGTCTCCTCGACATGCTTCAGCTGGCGGGCGGCGGCGATCTGGATCAGGCCCTCGGCCATGATCCGCAAGCGCTCCTTGGCCTTGGCCTTGCGGCCTTGCCACGCCGCGCCGCCCAGCTTGTCCAGCTGGACATTGTCGGCGTCGGCGGCGCCATAGCGGGTGAGCAGGTCGATGTTCTCGACCGGCAGATAGAGCTTGGCCTCGCCCCCGTAGAGCAGGTCCAGGCAATCGTGCGGCGCGCCCTGGACGTCGAGGGTCTTCAGGCCCTCGTAGCGGCCGATACCGTGGTCGATGTGCACGACGAGGTCGCCCGGCGTCAGGGCGCTGGCCTCGGCCAGGAAGTTGGCGGCGCGGCGCTTCTTGCGCGGACGGGCCAAGCGGTCGCCCAGGATGTCGGTCTCGGAGATGACCGCCAGGGCCTCGGTCTCGAAGCCATGGTCCAGCGGCAGCACGACGCGCTGCGGGACCTTGGGGTCGTTGGCTTTCGCCGCCTGCCAGTAGCCGGCGAACGGGATCTTCTTGAGGCCATGATCGGCCAGCATGGTCCCCAGGCGCTCGGACGAGCCCTCGGACCACGAGGCGAACAGGACGCGCTTGCCCTCGGCCGCCAGCTTCTTGGCGTGGTCGGCGGTGGCCTCGAACAGGTTGACGCTGTCTTGGGCCCGCTCGGCGGCGAAGGTGCGGCCGAGCTTCGCGCCCAAGTCCACGACATCCAGGCCCTGGGGCTGAAACGGCGTGAACTGGCGGTGCGCGCGGTCGGAGAGCTCGCGGTCCCACTCGTCCGCCGTCAGGTACAGCGCCTCGGGCGGCAGCGGGCGGTAGGCCGACTTGCGGTCGGCGCTGGCGCGAGACTCGTAGGCGTCCTGGATCATGGCCAAGCGCTCGTCGCGGGCCTCGGCGGCCTGGTGGTCGACGCCGATCAGGGCGCCGGCCGGCAGGTAGTCGAACAGCGTCGCCATGCGCTCGTAGAGCAGCGGCAGCCAGTGCTCGAGGCCGGCGCGGCGGCCGCCCTCGCTGACCGTGGCGTACAGCGGATCATCGCCCGGCGCGCCGAACGTGGCGACATAACCCTTGCGGAAGCGCGAGATGGCGTCGGCGTCCAGCAGAGCCTCGCTGACCGGCAGGAGGTCGATCTCCTTAAGTTGCTTGGTCGAGCGTTGGGTCTCGGGATCGAAGGCGCGAATGCTCTCCAGCGTGTCGCCGAAGAGGTCCAGGCGCACGGGCTCTTCGGCGGCGGATGGATAGACGTCGATGACGCCGCCGCGGATCGCGAACTCGCCGCGCTCCGAGACGGTCGAGGCGCGCGTGTAGCCGTTAACGGCGAAGTAGCGCTCCAGGTCCTTGATATCGACGACCCCGCCGACCTTGGCGCTGTAGCTGGCGCGCAGCAGGACGTCCTTGGTCGGCACCCGCTGCAGCAGGGCGTGGGCAGCGATCACCAGGATGGCCGGCTTGCCCTCGCCCAGACCCCGCGCGAGGCGCGACAGGGTCGACATGCGGGTGGCCGAGACGCCGGCCGAGGGACCGATGCGGTCATAGGGCAGGCAGTCCCACGAGGGCAGGATCACCGCCTCGATCTCGGGGCAGAAGAACTTCAGGCTGTCGACGAAGGCCCCGGCGCGGGCGGTGTCGCGGGCGACGAAGGCGGTCAGACCGCCACGCGCGCGGGCGATGTCGGCCATCACCAGCGCGTCGAAGCCCTCGGGCGCGCCGGCCAGGGTCAAGCCGCCGGCGGCCTTGGCGATCTGTTTGGCGTCGTAGGCCATCGGGTCTCTTGATCTAGAAAGGGGTCAAGCGCCGTCGCCAGCGGGGCGCGAGGCGTGCGCCTCGAACCTGAACGCGCGGATCATCGCCATCACGTCGGTCTCGAACCGCTCGGGGGTCGGCTCCTGTCCGACGATCCAGGCGTAGATCTCGCGATCGGACTGTTCGAGCAGGGCTTCCAGCGTGTCGAACTGCTCTGGCGTGAGGTTCGGGCCATGGATGTCCGCGAACGGGCCCAGAATGAGGTCCGCTTCCCGGAAACCGCGATGCCAGGCGCGGAAACGAAGGCGCCGAAGGCGGGAGTCGTGGTCGATGGTCATGCAGGGCGGGATATAGAGCGGCGGTCGACGGGGCGCCAGCGGCATCCCCCCGCGCGGCTGGCGAAATACCCCTTCCCGCCTTGTGGCGATTGACTTTGGCGACTTTCGGCCTATTTATCCGCACCTTCGGAGCAGGTCTGGCGAATCCGCGCCGCCCGCTCGCCCAAGCACGGGCGGCTCCGCAGATCAGCGTGTAATGACTGAATTTTCCGACCTCGGGCTCTCGCCCACGACCCTGCAGGCGGTCGCCGACACCGGCTATACCACTGCCACCCCCATCCAGGCGCAGGCCATTCCGGTGGCCCTCGCCGGCCAGGATGTTCTTGGCATCGCCCAGACGGGCACCGGCAAGACCGCCGCCTTCACCCTTCCGTTGATCGACAAGCTGATGAACGGCCGGGCCAAGGCCCGCATGCCGCGCGCCCTGGTCATCGCCCCGACCCGCGAGCTGGCCGACCAGGTCGCCTCCAGCTTCGAGAAGTACGCCAAGGGCACCAAGCTCTCGTGGGCGCTCTTGATCGGCGGCGTCTCGTTCGGCGACCAGGAGAAGAAGCTCGACCGCGGCGTCGACGTCCTGATCGCCACGCCCGGCCGCCTGCTCGACCACTTCGAGCGCGGCAAGCTCTTGATGACCGGCGTCCAGTTCCTGGTCGTCGACGAAGCCGACCGCATGCTGGACATGGGCTTCATCCCGGACATCGAGCGCATCTTCAAGATGACGCCGCCGAAGAAGCAGACCCTGTTCTTCTCGGCGACCATGCCGCCGGAAATCACCCGCCTGACCAAGCAGTTCCTGCGCGATCCGGTCCGGATCGAGGTGGCGCGTCCGGCGACGACCAACGCCAACATCACCCAGCTTCTGGTCAAGGTCCCCTCCTCCGATCCCAAGGCCAAGCGGCTGGCGCTGCGCGCTCTGATCGAGAAGGCCCAGATCGAGACCGGCATCGTCTTCTGCAATCGCAAGACCGAGGTCGACATCGTCGCCAAGTCGCTGAAGGTGCACGGCTACGACGCCGCCCCGATCCACGGCGACCTCGACCAGACCCAGCGCATGAAGACCCTGGCGGACTTCCGCTCGGGCGCGCTGAAGATCCTGGTGGCCTCGGACGTCGCCGCGCGCGGCCTGGACATCCCGGCTGTCAGCCACGTCTTCAACTACGACGTCCCGCACCACGCCGACGACTACGTGCACCGCATCGGCCGCACCGGCCGCGCCGGGCGCAGCGGCGACGCCATCCTGTTCATCGCCCCGCGCGAGCGCCACCTGCTGCGCGCCATCGAGCGCGCCACGCGCCAGCC
>CAKZJK010000548.1 GCA_936942565.1 uncultured Caulobacter sp.
ACGACCCCGGAAATGGCGTCCGAGCCGTAGACGGCCGAGGCGCTGCCGCTCAGCACCTCGATGCGGTCGATCATGCCCAGCGGAATCGACGAGGTGTCGGTGAAGGCGCTCTTGCCGTTATAGGGCAGGGGGAAATCGGCGATGCGGCGACCGTTCACCAGGACCAGGGTGTGGTTGGGCCCCAGGCCGCGCAGGTCGACCTGCTGGGCGCCGGGAGTCCAGTCCATGCCGCTGGATGATTGCTGCGTCTGGGTCTCGCCGCCGTTCTGGGTCAGCGAGCGCATCACGTCCGGGACGCTGTTGAAGCCGGAGGCCCTGATGTTGTCGCTCGTGATCACCGTGACCGGGGCTGGACCTTCGGTGGCGGCGCGGGGGATGCGAGAGCCGGTGATCACCAGCGCCTCGACGGCGTTTTCTCCCGAGCCGGACGCCGGCGTCGTCTGCGCGACCGCATGGCCGACCATCAGAAGACCGGCCGCGCCAGCCAGTGCGCTCGCTCCAAGAAGATGAGCCTTCATCACGTCCCCCTCTGTTGGCGCCGACGATCCTGTCCTGGGCGCTCGGAACCTCGGTACTGGTCGAGATCGAGCCCATTTGGATCGCGGCTTTTTCAGATTGGAAGCCTGAAATGACAGATTGTCAAAATTTATGGACACATTGCATTTGGCGTGCAGCCATTTGAAAGTCGCGCCTCGATGCTGGGCGATTTGGCTTTCTTGGCCGTGGAGAGCGTTCTGGCGTCTCGCGAAACGTCGCCCGGCGGCTAGGCTTGGCATGAATGGAGGAAGCCCGATGGTTCGATTTGCGTCCGCCGCGGCCATGGCCGCGCTGCTGCTGAGCGCGAGCGTCGCGCGGGGCGAAACGCCGGCGGGACCCGACGCCGTGGGCCCTGGCTACGAGTACTATGCGATTGGCGACGTCAACGCCCCGACGCCAGGCAAGACTGGGCCGCTGCTCGGTCTGTTCGGAGGCGGCGACTGGCCGGTCGAGGCGTTCCGGACCTTCATCAAGCAGTCGGGCGGCGGCCACATCGTCGTGCTGCGCGCCCGTGGCGGCCGCGAGCTCCAGGACGAGATCTACAAGGACGTCGGCGGCGCGGTCTCGGTAGAGACCCTGGTGATCCACAACGAGGACGCGGGCGAGGATCCCAAGCTGCTGGCTGTCATCGCGCGCGCCGACGGCATCTTTTTCGGCGGCGGCGACCAGAGCAACTATGTGCGCGCCTGGAAGGGCACGGCTCTGAACAAGGCGCTGGACGCCCACGTCAAGGCGGGCAAGCCGATCGGCGGCACCAGCGCCGGCCTCGCCGTCCTGGGCGGCTATGTCTATGGCTGCCTGGACTCGATCAGCCTGACCTCGCCGGACGCGCTGAAGAACCCTACGGGGCCCAGCGTGACGCTGGTGCGCGATTTCCTGCATTTGCCGTACCTGTCCAAGGTCATCACCGACACCCACTTCGACAAGCGCGACCGCCAGGGAAGGCTCGTCACCTTCGTGGGGCGCCTGATCCAGGAGGAGAATGACACGGCGATCACGGGCCTTGGCGTCGACGAGGCCGGGGCGATGCTGATCGACGCCCAGGGGATCGGCCGCTACTACGGGCCGGGCCACGCTTGGCTGGTGCGTCCGATGAAGAAGCCCGCGACCATCATCGCCGGCCAGCCGCTGAGCTACGCCGCGTTTCCGATCGTGGGGGTGGGGCCGAACAGCACCCTCGACTTCAAGACATTCCAGGTGGCCAATCCCGATTTCACCATCACCGCGCGGGTCGACAAGGGCGTGATGATCCGCGGCGACCGCCCAGACAAGACCAATGCGCGTTAGGACCCAGATGATCTTCCAGACCTTCAATCGCTTCGCTCTGATCGCGGTTTCCGCCCTGGTGTTGGCCGCGCCCGCGACGGCGGCGGAGACCGCGTCCCAATGGTCGTTGGCGGTCCACGGCGGGGCGGGCGTGCTC
>CAKZJK010000549.1 GCA_936942565.1 uncultured Caulobacter sp.
CGCCAAGGCGATGGGCGCTCGTGAGTTCGATCTGGGCCCCGGCATTCGCCGGGGAGGTCGGAACAAATATTAAGCCGCCGCCGGCTTGGCGCCCGTCGTCGGCCGATACTTCTCCGCGTCGGAGGTGAACTCCGCGTGGCCGTAACGCTGGAGCTGCCGCTTCAGGCGTCCCACCAGCCGAGCGTCGGCCAGGTCCGATAGCCCCGGCACTCGCCGCGCCAGGCGGTAGGCGGTGAGCTGGCTGGTCACCAGCAGCGCCACCAGACCAAACAGCATGAAGTCGCGCGGGCCGATCTCGACGCCCATGCGCTTGGCCGCCGCCACGTCGCCGTTCATGAAGTTGCGCAGGAAGAACACCTTGGAGAAGCCGCGCTCGACCTGGTCGAACAGGCGGTTCTCGGGGCGCTCGTCGGGCAGCAAATAGGCGTTCAGCGTGGCCCGGACCAGCTCGCCGCAGGTGGCGTCGTCGAAGCCGGCGCGCAGGGTGGCGCTACGGGCGTTCATGGTGTCGACCACGCCTTGCGGCGTGTCGGCCAGCAGGTCCTCGGGCAAGCCCAGCAGGAAGCAACGGTAGCGGGCCAGCTCGACCCGAGCGCGTTCCTCGGCGGTGAAGGTCTTCCGGCCCTCGCCAACGATCTTGTAGCTCATCAGGAAGATCGGGATCAGGCCGGCGGGCATCTGGTCGACCTGCGGGATCGGGATCCCGTAGACGCCGACGTCCCAGCGGTTGGAGCGCTTCAGGGCGTTGAATAGCACCATCGAGTGCATCAGCCGCACCATGGCCGCGGAGCGGAAGCCGGCGCCATGCCGCTCCAGCGAGCCGGGCAACAGGGTGGCGGTGAAGAAGGTCGCCGTCTCGTTCACCCGCCGGGCCGCCGTATCGTTCGACAGGGTCCCGGTCAGGGCCATCGGCAGGGCGGCGTACTTGTTCATGAAGGTGGCGATGAACGCGCCGCGGATGGCGAAGGGACCAAGGTTGGCCGCGGCGTTGCGGTCCAGGCGCTGGCCCTCGCGGACCAGGTCCATGTCCAGCCACTCGGGGACGCGTTCCATGTCGGCGATGAAGGCCGCGAGCTCCGGCGGGGCGTCGGGCACGGCCCCTATCCCCTCGTCGCAGGCCTTGGTCAGCATCTCGACCAGCGGCCGGAAGCCGTAGCGCGGCATCAGGGCCGCGTAGGCGTCCGCCACGATGTCGCCCAGCATGGTGTAGGCCTTGATCAGGGCGATCTTGTCCGGATCCAGCTTGGCGCGCGCCAGGCGCGGCGCGACGCTCTGCCTGGGATCGGTGGTGAACCGCTCGGGCGTGATGTCGAAGTCGACATCGCCATAGAGGTCGGGCAGGGCGGTCTTCTGCGAGGCGACCTTGGCCAGGACTTGGTCCAGCGGCGTGTTCATCTGTTCCTCGTGACGTCGCGGACCCGTGACGGATCCAGCTTTCGCATCATAGGTTACGCCTACCGTGGGCGCGGGCTACTCGCCTTGGCCCGGATACGGAAAGGCGGCGCGGCGCGGATGCAAGTCCCTGAAAAAACGAGACGAACACCGAGGCAGTCGCGCTCCGAGGCGACGGTCGAGGCCATTCTGGAGGCCGCCTTTCAACTTCTTGAGCAGGGCGGTGTCGAGGCCCTGACCACCAACCACATCGCCGAGCGGGCGGGGGTCAGCGTCGGCACGCTCTACCAGTACTTCGGCGGCAAGCAGGCGATCCTGGCGGCTCTGGCCCATCGCAAGGCCGAGGCCGCCCGCGAGCGGATCGCCGATCTGGTCATCGCGCGTCCGGA
>CAKZJK010000550.1 GCA_936942565.1 uncultured Caulobacter sp.
CACGAGGATGGGATGCCTGAGGAAGGCAAACCCGCTACCCCGCCAGCGGATACTCGCGCTCGAGCCGATAGACCGAGCCCGCGCTCGTTTGCCAGCTCGAATAAAGCCCGAACCGGTCGACCGGGAAGCTCGGCGATTTCAGCAGGTTGTTGGCTTGGATCCAGGCGCCGACCTCGGAAACGGCGGCGCGTTTCAGATAGGCCAGGGTCACGTGCGGGGTGTAGATTCGTGTCTCCGGCTTGAGCTCGGCCGCGCGGGCGGCGCTTTCGTTGGCCTTTTGCAGGCGACGCAGGGCCGCGCTGTCCTCGACACCGGCCCAGACCGCGTGAATATCCACGCCTTCGCCGAAATAACCCGCGCCGGCCAGAGCCAGGTCGAAGGCCGGAGCCTCGATCGCCATCAGCGCTTCGTCCAGATCAGCCGCCACGTCCTCGGCCACGTCGCCGATGAACCTCAGCGTGATGTGGAAGGCCTCGAGCGGCCGCCAGCGCGCGCCCTCGATGCCGTGCTGGCGAGACAGCAGGCCCTCGCCGATCTCGGGCGGGATGGCGATGGCGGTGAAGAGGCGGATCATGCTGGCCTGAACGCTTACGGGCACGGGTTGGGGTGGCGTGCGTGGATAGCGTTGACGGCGTCTTCCAGGTCGTCGGTCCAATCGAGGTCGAAGGCGTCGATATTGGTCTTCAACTGCGCCATCGAGGTCGCGCCGATGATCGTGGCGGTCACGAACGGCCGCGCGTCGCAGAACTTCAGGGCCAGCTGGGCGGGATCCAGGCCATTAGCCTGGGCCAGCGCCACATAGGCGTGGAAGGCCTCCTGCGAGCCGGGGCCTTCATAGCGCTGCATGCGGTTGTAGAGCGCCTTGCGCGAACCGGCCGGCGTCGCGCCGTCCAGGTACTTGCCGGTCAGCTGGCCCTGGGCCAACGGCGAATAGGCCAGCAGGCCCACCTGCTCGCG
The DNA here is from genome assembly GCA_936942565.1 of uncultured Caulobacter sp. GTDB lineage: Bacteria > Pseudomonadota > Alphaproteobacteria > Caulobacterales > Caulobacteraceae > Caulobacter. The sequence continues at coordinate 958 of CAKZJK010000550.1, forward strand.
CATGGCGATCTCGGCCAGGCCGTATTCGAAGGTGCGGTTGGCCAGGTGATAGGCGTTCTGGATCGAGGCGATGCGCGGCAGGCCCTTGGTGTCGCTCTCGGCCAGGAAGCGCATCACGCCCCAGGGGAACTCGTTCGAGACGCCGACATGGCGGATCGAGCCCTTTTTCACGTGGGCGTCGAGGGCCTGAAGGATGTCGCCGAAGCTCTCATACTCCTGGTCGTAGTCCTTGAAGGTCTGGCCGCCGAACACCCGCACCCGGCGGTCGGGCCAGTGCAGTTGGTAGAGGTCGAGATAGTCGGTCCTCAGGCGCCGCAGCGAGCCCTCGACGGCCTCGTCGATCTGGGCCTTGGTCTGGCGCGTGGTCGCGCCGTCCTTGCGCATCCACGAAAGGCCGCCGAACGCAGCGCCCTGGCCCGCCACCTTCGAGGCCAGAACCACCTCGTGGCGCTTGCCGGTCTTCTGGAACCACGAGCCGATATATTCCTCGGTGCGGCCTTGGGTCTCCGGATTGGGCGGGCTGGCGTACATCTCGGCGGTGTCCCAGAAGGTCACGCCGCGTCCCAGCGCGTAGTCCATCTGCTCGTGAGCCTCGGCTTCCGTGTTCTGCGAGCCCCAGGTCATGGTGCCCAGGCAGCAGCGCGAAACCGTCACGTCGGTCCGACCCAGCTTGGCGTACTCCATCGGCGCGTCCCTCTTTCTTGTTCTTCGCCCTTGTTCTTAAGGGGTCGGGCGGCGGCTTGGGAAGCGTCGAGGGCGGGCCGGCGCCTATAACATGTATACCGTCAGAACGGGGATTGCGCCGAGCGCTTGGACACCCGATATTTCGAGGGCGTCCGTCGTGGACGCCTAGCTCAAGGGCTTTATTCGATGAACGACTTCAACCGCGGCTACGCGCGCACGATCCCGGCGGATCGCGCCGACATGTCGGTTGACGCCGGCCTGCGTAGTTTCATGCTCGGCGTCTACAACAAGGTGGCGCTGGGCCTCCTGCTGTCGGGCGCTCTGGCCTTCCTGACCAGCGCGACGCCGCTGGCCAATCTGCTGTACCAGGTGGGACCTGGCGGGCGTTTCGCCGGCTTCACCCTGCTGGGCATGGTCGTGGCCTTCGCCCCGATCGTGATGATGCTGGTGTCCATGTTCGCCATGCGTAATCCGACGGCGCGCTCGTCGGGCATTCTCTATTGGGCGATGGTCGCCGCGATCGGCGCGGGCCTGGGCGTTTGGCTGTTGATCTATACCGGCGCCTCGGTGGCCGCGACCTTCTTCGTGACCGCCACCGCGTTCGGCGGCCTCAGCCTGGTGGGCTACACGACCAAGAAGGACCTGACCGGCTTCGGCAGCTTCCTGATCATGGGCCTGATCGGCCTGATGATCGCCTCGCTGGTCCAGATGTTCCTGCACCTGCCCGGCCTGTCGTTCGTGATCAACATCCTGGGCGTGTTCATCTTCGCCGGCCTGATCGCCTACGACACCCAGCGCCTGAAGATGACCTACTATCAGATGGGCGGCGACCGGCAGTCGATGGCCGTGGCCACCAACTACGGCGCGCTGAGCCTCTATCTGA
>CAKZJK010000551.1 GCA_936942565.1 uncultured Caulobacter sp.
AAGCGCTCGGCGGTGACCACCACCTCGTCGATGGTGTCGGCGCTCGCGGGCGCGGCGGTCTGGGCCAGGGCGGGCGGGGCCAGGATCAGGCACAGCGCGCTCGAAACCAGCAGGGTGGACATCCTCATACTCACAGCCCCCTCAAGGCGAACCGCGTAAACGGCGTCGGAACAAATTAGTGAAACGTTTCATATTCAGTTTCAATGACAGTTTCATCACGAGCGAAAGCGATAATTTCCCTGCTCGATAAGACGTCACTCCCTGAGAATATGAACTTTTCTCGCGCAAACCGTCCTCCGCCAGGGCCCTCTGGAAGCCGCATGGATCGAAGCGATCGCGCGCGATATGAGACTATTTCATTGAAACGTTTCACTCTATAGGCTCACCGCGTACCGGTCGGAGGGGACATGGCGGACAATGAAACCGCGCGGGCGCTGCTGGGCGTCGTGGCGTTCCTGGGCCTGGGCTGGCTGCTGTCGGAGAACAAGCGCGCGCCGCCGTGGCGAGCCCTCTTCGTGGGCCTGTCCTGCCAGGTCGGCCTGGCTCTGCTGCTGACCAAGGTTCCCGCCGTCACCGCCGCCTTCGCCGCCGCGACGCGCGCGGTCGACGCGCTGCAGGCCGCGTCGAGGGCCGGCTCAAGCTTCATGTTCGGATATCTGGGCGGCGGACGGGCCCCGTTCAGCGTCGACGACCCCAGCGCCGCCTTCATCTTCGCCTTCCAGGCCCTGCCCGCCATCCTGCTGGTCGGCGCCTTGTCGGCCCTGCTCTGGCACTGGCGGGTGCTGATCGTCATCGTCCGCGCCGCCGCCTGGGCCTTCGGCAAGCTGTTCGGCGTCAGCGGCCCGGTCGGCGTCTCGACCTCGGCCTGCGTGTTCCTAGGCATGGTCGAGGCGCCGCTGCTGATCAAGCCGTTCCTGCCGCGCCTGACCCGCGCCGAGATCTTCATCATCATGGTCGATGGGCTGTCGGTGATCGGCGGCTCGATGATGATCGTCCTGGGCTCGCTGATCTCGGCCAAGGTGCCGAACGCCTTCAGCCACCTGCTGATCGCCTCGCTGATCAGCACGCCCATGGCGATCGGCATGGCCCGCCTGATCATCCCCGGCGACGCCCCAACGAGCCAAACAGGCGCGGCTCACGAGCCGATCGTCCTTTCCAGCCCCTATCGCGGCAGCCTCGAGGCCCTGACCTTCGGCACGCTGGACGCGGTGAAGATGGTGCTGAACATCGCCGGCCTGCTGATCGTCTTCGTCGGACTGATCGCCCTGATCAACATGGGCCTGGCCGCCCTATCCTCGGCTTTTGGGCCGCACGCGGGCGCGCCCCTCACGCTCGGCGCGATCCTGGGCTGGCTGCTGACCCCGATCGTCTGGCTGACCGGCGCGCCCCTGCCCGACCTACAGACCGTCGGCGCGATCCTCGGGACCAAGATCGCGGCCAACGAGGTGGTCGCCTACAGCGACATGATGGCCCTTCCGCCGGGCGCGCTGAGCGACAAGAGCCTTCTGATCCTGACCTACGCTCTTGGGAGCTTCGGCAATGTCGGCAGCGTGGCGATCCTGATCGGCAGCCTGTCGGCCATGGCGCCCGACAAGGTCGGCGAGGTGGTCGAGCTGGGCTTCAAGGCGCTGGCGGCCGCCTTCCTGACCATCTGCATGACCGCCACGATCATGGGGCTGATCGGCGCCTGAGCAACTTTCCGGCCGCCGCGACGCCCGCCAGGGCGGCCTCGCGAGGCGATCCGCCGGAGACGAGGACCGCCAGCGCTCCGCCCGCGAAGGTGTCGCCCGCGCCCGTGGCGTCCGTGACGGTCAGAGGCGCGACCGCAAGGTCGAAGGTCTCCCCGCCCGCTTCGACGCGAACACCGGCCGCGCCCCGGGTCTCGAAGACGCCTTGTCCATCCGGCGCGGCTCCGGCGCGTTTCGCCTCGAGCCATTCGCGTTCCCCGGCGTTGCAGAACACCACGTCCGCCCGACGCGCCAGCCGGGCCGCCAAGGCCGGCGGGAAGCAGGCCGGGTCGTCCTTGACGATCCAGGCGACACGCGTGGCGGGCGAAACCTCGTCCAGCAGGCGGCTCAGGATGTCCGGCGGACCGGCCGCGACCACAAGCCACGGCGCCGTCGCGGCCAGACGCCCCTGGAGGGCGGTGAGCGCGGCGGGGCCCGCCCGCAGCAGGCAGCCATAGGTCCCGTCGGCGTTGTAGATCAGCAGGCACCGCGTGGACGGAGCGCCATCGCGCCTCGCGACTCCCGTCAGCGCGACGCCGGCGGCGCGACAAGCCGCCAGATAGGCGTCGCCGTCGGCGTCGTCGCCAATCCAGGTCAACGGCGCGGCCTCGACGCCCGCCAAGGCCAAGGCCGCGCTGGCGTAAAGCGCCGCCCCACCCGCGCGCGGCCAGGCCGCCTCGCGCATCAGCCGCGTCCCGCGACCGGTGAAATCGCCCTCGACCTGGACCACGTAGTCGATCGTCGCGAAGCCCGCGACCACAACCGACGCCATTGCAGACTCCTCTCGCCCCACGCTTGACTGAAACGTTTCACTTGTTAGTTTGCAAGGGATTTTTGCTTCTGGACCTCGTCATGCAGCCGCCCGTCTTCATCGCCTTCACCGGCGTCGATCGCCTCGATCTGTTGCCCGGAATGCGGCGGCTCTCGGCGCGCTATCCGATCGAGTGGGGCGTGCTGGTCGATGCCGAGCAGGAGGACAAGCCGCTGTTTCCCGCCGCCCCGGTCCGCGACGCGCTCCTTGAGGCTCGCGACCTGCGCTGGGCGGCGCACATCTGCGGCGCGGCGGCGCGCGCGATCGTGGCCGATCCCCTGACCGCGCCGCCGCCCCCGGCGGGCATCCAACGCGCGCAGGTCAATCACGGCTTCCAAGGCAGCGACGCCGCGCAGATCGCCGCCGCTCGCGACTACGGTCGCCGGCGGGGCGTGCGGACCGTGCTGCAATGCCAGGGCGACTTTCCGGCCGAGGCGGGCGTGGACTGGCTGTTCGATGTCTCGTTCGGCGCGGGCGTGAAGCCCGATCGCTGGCCAGCTCCGCCCGCCGCCACCGGGCCCTTCTGCGGCTATTCGGGCGGCATCGGCCCTGACACGGTCACCGATATCCTGGCCCGCATCGCCGCGCCCGACGGCGCCCTCTATTGGATCGA
>CAKZJK010000552.1 GCA_936942565.1 uncultured Caulobacter sp.
CCTCCGTCTCGATGCGTATTCGCATCGATCCACCTCCCCCTAATGGGGAGGAGAGACGTTTCCGCCGCCCCCTCAGTCCCGCCGCGGCGCGTAGCTCAGCCGGCAAACCGTCCAGCCGTCCTCGCGGGCCATCTCGAAACGGCCGCCCAGTTGCTGGGCCATGGCGCGGACGATGCGCAGGCCCAGGCTCTTGGACCGCATCGGATCAAAGCCGGTCGGCGGCGCCGCGCCGTCGTTGCGGACGCTGAGGATATGGGTCAGGCCCGACTGGTCCAGATGCACGCGCACCCGCCCTTCCCCGCCCTCGCCAAAGCCATGCTCGAGGGCGTTGTTGAAGCTTTCCAGCATGACCAGGGTCACCGGCGTGGCCTGATCCGGATGCAGGGGCTCCTCGCCGCCCTCCAGCGTCAGGTTCACCCGCGCCCCGGCCGCCGCGGCGGCGCTGGCCAGCAGGGCCTCGGCGAAGACCCGGAACGGCACGGGCTCGCCAACGGCGTTGTGCAGCTCGCGCTGGATCTGGGCGATGACCTCGATCCGCGCGCCGGCCTGGTCCAGGACGTGCCGCGCGTCGGCGTCCATGACGCCCTGGCCTTGCAGCCTCAGCAGCGCCCCGGCGACCTGCAGGTTGTTGCTCACCCGGTGATGCAGTTCGCGATACAGCAGGTCACGGCTCTCGGCGAGGTTCCGGTAGCGCTCGCGCTCCTCGCGCAGCTGGTCCAGCGCCCCGCGCATGCCGTCGATGAAGAAGATGTCGACCGCCACGACGAAGACGTAGAAGGCCAGGGTCAGCAGGACCGGAAAGCCGAAATTGAAGGCCCGCTCCGGCGGGATGAAGAAATACCAGGCCGCCAGACCGCAAAGCGTGGCGCACAGGATCGCCGGCCGCAGGCCCAGGAAATAGGCGCAGACCACCACGGCCGGGAAGAAGGTCACATAGGGAAAGCCAGGCGGAAAGAAGCTGTCGAGGCCCAACCTGAGAAGGAAAGACGCCGCGGCGATCAGCACCGCCAAGGCATAGCGCGCCGCCGGACTTCCCTTGATCTTGCCTCTCAGGTCCAAGCGCCCGCTCCCGTTGAAGAACGGTGCTCGCCTTTTAAGAGAAGGCCGTCAAGCCGCTACCCGACATAGCGGGGCCTTGGCGACGCGCCTGCTGGAAATCCCTCTCTCTTGGAGAGAGGGATTCCGAACAGCAAAGCAAAAGGCCCCAGAGATTGCTCTC
>CAKZJK010000553.1 GCA_936942565.1 uncultured Caulobacter sp.
GGTCTTCCAGAGCGGGGTCAGTGAGAACGGCCCCTCGGGGCCGTCCCTGACGATCGCCGGATCGCAGATGTGGACGCCAACATAGACGAGCGGCCCGGTCTCGCCGGGGCCCTTGAAGCGCACCGCGCCGTCGGTCTCCAGGAAAACGTCGCCGCTGTCATGGAAACCCAGCGAGGTCGCGGTCGGGGCCAGCATCAGGCAGACGTCCATGCGGGAGGGATCCCAGGCGGCGACCATGGCGTCCAGAGCGGGCGCGCCGGACTCGATCCAGACCGAGTCGATATTGGCGACCCAGACGGGGCCTTCGCCCAGCAGCGGCAGGGCTTGCCTGAGGCCGCCGCCGGTCTCCAGCGCCTGAGGCCGCTCGTCGGAGATGACGATGTGGGGCGCGAGGCCCTTGGCGGCGCGTTCGCTCAAGTGCGCCTCCAACCGGTCGGCGAAGGCGTGGACATTGACCACGGCGGTCTCGACGCCGGCGGCGGCCAGGCGGTCCAGCATGTGGTCGATCAGCGCCTTGCCGCCGACCTCGACCAGGGCCTTGGGGCGGTCGTTGGTCAGGGGGCGCATGCGGGTGCCGAGGCCGGCGGCCAATACCATCGCGACTTTAGGCCCACTCATCGGCGCGTCTCCACCGGGACGTGGCGATCGAACCAGGCCTTCAGGTCCGCCAGCGCCGGATCCGCGAAGCAGACCTCCAGATAGACCCACAGGCGCGGGATGAAGTCGGCGTAGCGGGGCTTGCCGTCGCGGGTCACCAGGCGCACGAAGATGCCCAGGATCCGGATGATGTTGAGCGCCCCCAGCGCGTGATAGTCGGCCAGGAAGGCGGTGCGGTCCAGCTCCTGACGCGCCGCCAGATAGCGGTCGAGGCAGGCCGCCTCGCGCTCGGGCGAGACGGTGCGGCGGGCGTCGTGCAGCAGCATGGAGAGGTCCCAGGCGGGATGGGCCAGCACCGCGTCCTGGAAGTCCAGCATGCCGACCCGCGCCGCGCCCCGGCGCTCGGGCAGCCAGATCAGATTCTCGGCGTGATAGTCGCGGTGGCAGAAGACCGTGGCCTCGGCCTCGCCCTTGGCCCGGATCGGAGCCCAGATCGCTTCCCATTCGGCGAGTGCGGCGGCGTCGAAGGTGACGTTCCGGAACTTCGGCTGCCACTCGATGAAGATGTCGTGGGCGGTCTTCAAGGCCAGGTTGTCATAGGTCAGCAGCGGCCAGGTCGAGCCATCATAGTCCAGCACGCTCGGCGTCGGAGCCGCGTGGATGGCCAGCAGACCGTCGATGGCGGCGTCGTACAGCGGCGCCTCATTGGTCCCAGCCTCGATCAGGCGGGCGTAAAGGTCGTCTCCTAGGTCTTCCAGCACGGCGAGGCCCGCGCCAGGGTCGGCGGCCAGCACCTCGGGCGCGGACAGTCCTTGGGCGTTTAGCCAGCCGGCACAGGCGACAAAAGCGTCCACGCGGCCGGCGGCCAGGCGGGCCAGGGCGTTGTAGCCAAGCGCCGCGCGCTGCTCGGGCGTCGCGCCCGGCGGGCAGGGCGCGGTCTCCACCGACGGCGGCTGGTCCATGAAGATGAACGTCTGGTCGCCATCCCGATGCAGGCGCTCGTAGCTCCGCGTCGAGGCGTCGCCGCCCAGCGGCTGGCGGCGGACGTCGCCGAAGCCGTGGGCCTTCAGGAACGCGGCCTTGGCCGCTTCACGTTCAGAGCTCAAGGGAACGTCCTTCGAAACTTCCGTGTCCGACGATCGTCGCGCGTCGCGCGTCGCCGTCGAGGGCGATGTCTATATCGAGCCGATTCGGCGGCAAACGCCCTTCCAGTCGCTGCGGCCACTCGATCAGGGCGACGCCGCCGTCCAGCGCCTCGTCCAGGCCGTCGGCCTTGTCGTCCGTGCCGGGCAGGTCCACCGTCGCTTCCGGGCCGCGGAAGGGCTGGCGGCGCTCCAGCTCGAACAGCGCGTGGCGCAGCGAGTCCTGGGACGCCGCCTGCTCGGCGTAGAACAGCGTCGTC
>CAKZJK010000554.1 GCA_936942565.1 uncultured Caulobacter sp.
GATGCCGGGATCGAAGTCGAAGTCGTTGCCGATCATCGTCACCTTGGTGAGCGCGCTGGGGCCGTCGCCGATCAGGGTCGCGCCCTTGACCGGCGCGGTGATCTTGCCGTCCTCGACCAGATAGGCCTCGGTGCACTGGAAGACGAACTTGCCGTTGGTGATGTCCACCTGGCCGCCGCCGAAATTGGCGCAGTAGAGGCCGCGCTTCATCGAGGCGATCATCTCCTGGGGATCGTCCTTGCCGGCCAGCATGCCGGTATTGGTCATGCGCGGCATCGGCATGTGGGCGTACGACTGGCGGCGGCCGTTGCCGGTGGCCTTCATGCCCATCAGCCGCGCGCTCATCCGGTCGTGCATGTAGCCCACCAGGATCCCGTCCTCGATCAGGATGGTGCGTTCGGTCGGCGTGCCTTCGTCGTCGACGGTCAGCGAGCCGCGGCGGCCCGCGATCGAGCCGTCGTCGAACACGGTGACGCCCGGCGCGGCGACGCGCTCGCCGATGCGGCCGGAGAAGGCGCTGATGCCCTTGCGGTTGAAGTCGCCTTCCAACCCGTGGCCGACGGCCTCGTGCAGCAGTACGCCGTTCCAGCCGGGGCCGAGCACCACGTCCATCTCGCCCGCCGGGCAGGCGACGGCGTCGAGGTTGACCAGGGCGCGGCGCAGGGATTCCTCGACCTGCTCTTGCCACTTGTCGGGGCTGATCCAGGCGGCGAAGCCGGCGCGGCCGCCAGCGCCGGAGCTGCCGGTTTCGCGGCGGCCGTCCTTCTCGACGGTGATCTGGACATTGACCCGCACCAGCGGGCGCACGTCGCGGATCAGCCGGCCGTCGGCGCGCAGGATCTCGACCACGCGGCGCTCGCCAGCCATCGAGGCCATGACCTGCACGACGCGCGGGTCGCGGGCGCGAGCGAAGGCGTCGATCTCCTGCAGCAGGGCGACCTTGTCGGAGAAGTCGGGCGAAGAGACCGGATTGTCCTCGCCATAGAGCTTTTCGTTGGTGGCGCGGGGCCCTTCGGCGACCACGCCGGCGTGGCCGCGCTTGGCCAGGCTGGCCGAATCGGCGGCGCGGCGGATGGCGGCCTCGGAGATCTCGGCGGCGTGGGCGTAGCCGGCCGTCTCGCCGGCCACCACGCGCAGGCCAAAGCCTTCGCCGCTGTCGTAGGAGGCGCTCTTCAGCCGTCCGTCGTCGAACACGAAGGACTCGCTCTCGGAGCGCTCGAGGAAGAGTTCGCCGTCGTCGGCGCCGGCGAGGGCCTCGCCCAGGACCTGGCGGGCGCGCTCGGGATCGACGCCGGCCGCGTCGAGCAGGGACAGGGAGGAGGCGGGGAAGGGAGCGTTCATGAGCCTACAGGTAGGCCTTCGAATCGCATCCGTCACCCCGCCCCTTTTGTCGCGGATCAGTACTCGCGGCGGATTTCGCCTGAACCGGTGATCTCGCTGCTGACGGTCTTGGGTTCGGTGCGCAGTTCGACGTCGCCGCTGCCGGAGATCGCGATCTTGGCCTTGGCGGTGGCGAAGATCGCCCCGCCGCCGCTGCCGGAGACGTCCACGACCGCTTCCTTGGCCTTCAGATCGCCTAGGTCGACGTGGCCCGAGCCGGAGCTGTCGACCGTGACCAGCTCCACCCGGCCGGACGCCTCGACGTCGCCGCTGCCGCTGACATCGACCGAAATGGCCGGGCGGTCATAGCGGCGGATGTCGAGATCGCCCGAGCCGCGCACGTCGAACTTGGTGACGTCGGGCGCGATGACCGTGATCTTCACCCGCTCGGATTCGCTTTGCACGTGAACGCCGAAGGCGTTGATCGTGACGCTGGCCTGCTCGCGGTCGTCGCCGTCGGCGAGAGCGATGCGGCCACCATCGACGCTCAACCGGTCGAGATACGGCTTCGGGCCCGAGGCGATGATCTTGGCGTCCGGTCCCTGCACGAAGACGACATCCACCGGCGCGTCGATCTGCAGCGTGTCCTTGCCCGTCCAGGGCAAGGTGCGGTCGATGCTCGGCCCCACCGTCACGGCGCGCCCGTCGAATCGGCGCTCGGTGCGGACCACCTTGCCATTGTGACGGATCACGACCGTGTCGTCGGCGTTCAGCGGGAAGGTCCAGCCGCCGTTGAGAATCTGCGGGCCGGCGATGACGGCGACCCCGGCGAAGCAGCCGACGGCGAGCGCGAAGCTGGCCCCGGCGACGATGAGCGTGTTGCGGATCAACATGGTCCCCTCCTAGTCCCCTCAGGCTTGTTCGATGGCCGGCTTGAGCAGCCGGTAGTGGAGGCGGGCGTACCAGACGACCGCGTTGAAGACGCCGACGGTGACCAGGGTCAGCAGGGCGCCCAGGCACGTGGCCAGGCCCATCAGGCCCAGGCCCATCAGGAAGGCGGTGATCGGCCCGCCGGGCGGTCCCGTCAGCGGTCCCGCGGCGAACACCACGCCGCCGGCGAAGAACACGGCGACGACGGCGACCAGCACGCCGAAGAGCGCGCCCAGCACGCCCATCAGGACGGGCAGGAGAATCAGCACGTCGATGGCGCCCAGGCCCAGCAGGGCGATGACCGCCGCCATGGCGTTGGAGGGGTTCTTGCGCTCTTCCCACTGCTTTAGGCCGGCTTCGGCGCGCAGTTCGCGGGCCAGGCGATCCGGGTCGCCCAGGGCGGCGGCCACCTCGGCCTCGCTGCGGCCGGCGGCCACGGCGTCGGCGAAGTGGGCCTCGTGGTCGGCGACGATGTCGGCGATCGTGGTCACCGGCAAGCCGGCCAGGCCCCGGCGCAAACGGGTCATGAACTCGGCGCGGGTCATGCGGCGGCTCCCACGATGGCGTTCACGGCCTGGCTGAACGTGACCCACTCGGTCTTCTGTTGCTCCAGGCTCCGACGGCCCTCGGCCGTCAGGCGGTAGTACTTGCGCGGCGGACCGCTCTGGCTTTCCACCAGATAGGTCTCGACCAGCCCATCCGACTGCATGCGGCGCATCAGCGGATAGATCGTCCCTTCCCCCATATCGATGTCCCTCGTGAGCCTGCTGGCGATCTCGTAGGCGTAGCTGTCGGCGTGCGAGAGCAGGGCCAGCACGCACAGCGCCAGCACGCCTTTCTTCAATTGGATTTCAATGGCTTCGGGCACGTCGTCCTCGCCTCGTTGGATGCTTACTGGTACCGCATGGTACTGAGTATCACAAGGTACCTATCCATGAACGATACGTAATGATGCGGAAATGGCGGGAAGCGTGGGGAGGGCGCTGACTGGAGGCGGGAGGAAAGGCGCGCGCGCTAAAGCCGCGCCCAGAGTGTGGTCTCTGGCGCTTGGCAACGGCTGGCGATGCGCGTATGCAGCCTCGGAACGGCCTTTTGTGGGGCGGGCTGCGCGTGACTTCGCGTCTTTTGGACGCCGTCGTTCGCGCGACCGCATCGGGGGTCGTCATAAGCAAGTCGGCGCGGCGTGACATTGATCGAGCTCAAACGATCAGCGCCAAATCGCCGCCGAAACGGGCCGTGAGGGATATGAAGGCGAAATTTTCGGGGATTCGGCGGGTCTTGACGGGCGCCAGCGCGCTCGCCGCCAGTGTCGTTTTCGCGGGGCACGCCCTCGCCGAGGATCTGTTGGGGCAGCCGACGCCAGGGGCGATCGATCTCCAGCCGGCCGCGTCGGAGCTGAAGCACCACGCGATCTGGTTCCACAACGTGATCCTGCTTCCGATCATCACGGCCATCACCTTGCTGGTGCTGGGCCTGCTGATCTGGATCATCGTCCGCTACAACAAGAAGGCGAACCCGGTTCCGGCCAAGTTCAGCCACAACACCACGGTCGAGATCATCTGGACCCTGGTGCCGGTGCTGATCCTGATGGTCATCGCCATCTTCTCGTTCCGGCTGCTGTTCCACTACAACGACATGCCCAAGCCCTACATGACCGTGAAGGCCACGGGCTATCAGTGGTACTGGGGCTACGAATATCCCGACCAGAAGATCAGCGAGATCGTGTCGCTGCCGCTCACCAAGGAGCAGGCGGACGCCAAGAAGGTCCCGTATCTGCTGGCCGCCGACAACGCGATGGTCGTGCCGGTGGGCAAGGTCGTCCGCGTCCAGGTCACCGGCGCCGACGGCGTGGCGCGGCGCCTGGAGCTGGACCACCTGCTGGTGTTCTTCGGCCTGCATCCCAAGCTCGGCCCGATCGCCGAGTGGGGCTTGAACCTGCACAAGAACCAGATCCACGTCGACACCGAGAAGTTCGAGACCAGCGTGCCGGGCATCTTCGCCGTCGGCGACGTGAACACCTACCCGGGCAAGAAGAAGCTGATCCTGTCCGGCTTCCACGAGGCCGCGCTGGCCGCCTTCGGCGCCGCGCCCTACGTTTTCCCGGACAAGCGGGTGCACCTGCAGTACACGACCACCAGCCCCAAGCTGCACAAGG
>CAKZJK010000555.1 GCA_936942565.1 uncultured Caulobacter sp.
CTCCCTTTGGGGTCCTCGAGCTTCGGATATCCTCGGTCCTGGACTTCCAGCTTGTAGGGGCCCACAAAAGTGACTGCGCGGTTCGTTGCGGCCATGGCTCGCTCCTCAGAGTTCGTTGAAATAGGGTGGCGCTGCTCTCGGTGTCGAACGTAGGCGAGCCAGAACAACGTCGCCTTGGCAAACGTCAATTTCGAATGGTCTTCCGGACTACTGCGGCCGGTCCTTTGACCCGAGTGAATGCGAACGACGAGCGAGCGGTTGAGCGCCTCCTTGAATTCGACGATGGTGGTCTCTCTGCAGCCCCTCCCCGCCCGCCCGCGCCTCTGGGCGGAGTGCCGTTGCCAGGGCGGAAGATCGCCGGAACTTAAGCGCCTCTCTTCGTGGTTCGAGCCACCGATTGACCACCGCTACACCGTGGACGAATGTAGAAGCTCGTTGGGCAACGCCACGAAAAACGTCAATGTTCTCCGAGACCTTCGGCAAGCATAAACAAGGACCGCGCAATGGGCTGACTTCGGCTCATGGATATGCGTCGGTTGGTCGGCCGCAATGTTCTGCGGATTCGAAAAAGCAAAGAAATGACCCAGGAGCGGCTAGCGGAAGTCTCTGGCTTGAGCCAGCAGTACATCAGCGGCCTGGAAAAGGGGCAGCGCAATCCGACTGTCGTCACGATCTACGAGTTGTCGGCGGTCTCGTCGGGCAGATGCAGCGCGAGGACGGAGCGAAGAAGGTCCGTCGGGGCATGGCCGGCGTAGTCCGCGACGGGCGCCATGCCGGCGGACGCGCCTATGGCTACCGTGCAGGTGCCCGGCAAGCCGGGCGAACTCGAGATTGTCGGAGAGGAGGCGGCCGTCGTCCGGCGCATCTTTGCGGCCTATGCCACGGGACGGACGCCTCGCGACATTGCGAGGGACCTCAACAACGAGGATATCCGTCCGCCCCTAGAACGGCGGTGGAATGCATCAACGATCAATGGCAATGCGCAACGTGGAAGCGGACTCATTTTCAATGAGCTGTATGCGGGTCGCATCATCTGGAACAAGGTCCGGATGGTCAAAGATCCCGGCGCGGGCAAGCGGCTGTCTCGCCCGAACTCTCCCGACGATTGACAGCGCATAGAGGTTCCTCACCTTCGGATCGTCGAACAGTCCGTTTGGAAGCAAGCTCACCTGTTGAAGTCACAAAAGAGCCGGTTTGCGAGTCACTTGAAGCGACGGACGCCACATGTCCTCTCGGGCCCTGCTTCGCTGCGGTTGCTGTGGATCGGGTCTCTCCGTCCATGACCGAGACAAAACGGGCAAGACACGCGTTCGCTGTTCGGCCGTGCGCGAAAGCGGCAGCTGTTCGAACCGCCGGATCCTCTATCTCCGGGATGTCGAGAATCTGGTGCTCAGCGGCATGGCCGAGGAGCTGAAGGACCCCAGGCTGATCGAGATCTACGTTCGCAGCTACAACCGCGAAAGGGAAAGGCTGGCGGCGGATGCAGCGGCAACGCGGGCGCGACTAGAGGCGAAGCGCGATCACATAGAAGGCGAGCGACAGCGCAATATCGATCTTGTCGTCCGGTACGTCATTTCCGAGGAGGATGCCCGGCAACGGATTGCGGAGCTGAAGGAGGAGTAACTGCGGGTCGAGGCGGAGTTGGCCGGGCTCGAAGAAACCCCCGGCCCCATTGCCCTGCACCCAGCGACCCTGGACCGCTATGTGGCGACTGTTGACGCGCTGGCGGAAGCGATGGCCGAGCATGCGGGCGCCGAGGACGACCGGGGCACGCTAGTCGACGATTTCCGGGCGCTCGTGCACAGCGTCACCATTCACCCGAAGGGACCTCGGGAGGGCCTTGAGATCGAAGTTAAGGGGAAGCTGGCCGCGTTGCTTGGAGGGACTGTGTTCCCAGAGGGCCGCTACAATAGTGGGTCACGCGTGGTAGCGGGGGGGACGATTCACGCGTCCCCCCCTCCCCCTACGGATATCTTCATCCTAATCCAGAGGAAAAGAAAATCCGCCTGAAGTCGCTGCCTCGGTTGCCCATCTCTGATCCGTACCATATCCAGAATCTGGGCCGGCGGGCCGAACGGTCTTGTTCCGGCTCTATTAGCGGCTGCGTTTGATAGCTATTTGGACTATAGAGTGAGAGGCCTCTCAAGGTGGTTGCTCAGCGGATGCTTTTGTCTATGTTGCCGCCTACGTGAACGTACTCCTGCCGCTGCTAGTGTATCAGCCTAGGTGGGGCCTCGTGGGTGCCGTTCCGGCAGTGATCTGTTCAGCTGTCACCGAACACACAATCGGCCCTGCCGACGAGTGCGCACGCGCTTGACGAGTTGGACTTCCGCTTGTGTGAAGGGTTTCGGATGCCGGCCGCATGATTGACGGCGCGGCACATTCGGGCGGCCGGCGTCCGAAAGCCTCCAAGGGAGGAAACCGCGCATGGCGAGTGGAGATGGTGCGGCAGGCGCTATGGGGATTTGAGCGCTGCGGGCGAGCCGGCTGATGGAGTTCGAACCGGTGCAGCGAGCAGCGCGACGCTGGCGCCATCTTTGAATGTGCGGTGGGCGGCGTCGGACGCGATCGATGATCGAAGGATGAGCAAGGACCGGTGAACGCCCGGGTGCATTCTGCCGTGGCCGGTCGATGAGCGGCGCTTACGATGAGCAGTTTTGCAGGGCGACGGCTGCGCAGTCATGAGGTGTCGATCCTGATGGCGCTGGTTGGCGGGGTCGGCCGGTGGCTCGGCATTGTGCCTCGATCGAAGACCTCGATGACGATCATACGGCCGCCGCAGCATGGACATGGCGGCTTGCTGACGTCGGCGATGGTCTCGGTCGGCTCATCCTCTCGATCCCTTGCGGTGAGCAACTCGCGCGCGCGTGCGACATTGTCGGCGCAGGCGCCCCGCGCCAGCAGACCGTAGTGGCGGATGCGGTGGAGGCCCTTTGGCAGCACGTGGATTAGGAAGCGGCGGATGAACTCGTCTGTGGCGAGCGTCATCCGCTTTTGACGATCGCGGCCTTCGACCCGGTAATCCTTCCACCTGAAGGTGACACCATGCCGGTCGAAGGCGATCAGGCGGCTGTTGGCAATGGCGACGCGGTGGGTGTAGCGCGACAGATAGGCCAGCACTGCCTCAGGACCGCCGAACGGACGCTTGGCGTAGACGACCCATTCCGTCTTGCGCGACGCTGCAAGTAACGTGGCGAATGATTGTGCTCCGGCGAGATGAGCGTCGTTGCCGAAGAAGCTCAGTCGTCCGGCCTGGTGGATGGCGGCAAGACGCTCCAGGAACAGCCGCCGGAACAGGCGCGAGAGCACGCGTACCGGCAGGAAGAACCCCGGCCGGCAGGACACCCAGCGCTGGCCGTCGGGCGAGATGCCTCCGCCCGGCACGATCATGTGGACGTGCGGGTGGTGGGTCATGGCCGAGCCCCAGGTGTGCAGCACGGACGTGATGCCGATCCGGGCTCCCAGGTGCTTCGGGTCTGCGGCAACCGTCAGCATCGTCTCGGCCGAGACCTTGAAGAGGAGATCGTAGATGATCGCCCTGTTGTGGTAGGCGATGTCGGCAATCCGTGCCGGCAGCGTGAACACGACGTGATAATACAGCACCGGCAGCAACTCGGCCTGGCGATCGGCGAGCCACTGCTTCGCCGCAGCGCCCTGGCACTTCGGGCAGTGTCGGTTGCGGCAGGAGTTGTAGGCGATGGACGTGTAGGCACAATCCTCGCAGCGCGCGACGTGGCCGCCGAGGGCTGCCGTGCGGCAGCTCTCGATTGCCGACATCACCTTCAACTGGTCGAGGCTGACATGGCCGGCATGGGTCTGACGCCATGCCGGACCATGGTCGCGGAAGATATCCGCAACCTCCAGAGCCGGACGAGACACGCCGGACCTGCGTCAGCCGGGCGGCCGGGTCTCTCTCAGCTTGATCGCGATGAGCTCCAGCGGGCTCATGACCTCGCTGATCGTCTTGGTGGCGACGCGGGTATAGAGCGCGGTCGTATCGAGCTTGGCATGACCGAGCAGCACTTGGATGACGCGCACGTCGACGTTCTGCTCGAGCAGGTGGGTGGCGAAGCTGTGCCTCAGGGTGTGCAGCGATACGCGCTTGTTGATCTCGGCGATTTGGGCAGCCGCATGACAGGCTCGATTGAGCTGGCGCGTCGTCATCGGCTGCGCCGGATCGCGCCCCGGGAACAGCCAGCCCTGCGGACGGGCCGCCTTCCACCAGGCGCGCAGCAGGTCGAGCAGGCTCGGCGACAGCATGACATTGCGGTCCTTGCCGCCCTTGCCCTGTTCGACGCGGATGATCATGCGCTTGCTGTCGATATCAGCGATCTTGAGCGAGACGACCTCGTTGGCCCGCAGGCCGGCGCCGTAGGCCACGCTGAGCGCCGCCTTGTATTTGAGCCCGGGTGCCGCATCGAGCAGCTGCGCAACTTCCTCCACGCTTAGCACCACCGGCAGCTTGCGCGGCTCGTGTATGAAGTGGGTATGCTCGACGATCTCGTGACGCCGCAACGTGACCTTGAAGAAGAACCGCAAGGTCGACACCGCCTGGTTGATGGTCGGCACGCCGACCCCGCTGGATGCGAGATGAAGCTGATAGCGCCGCACATCCTCGAAGCTGGCCAGATCCGGTGATCGTCCGAGGAAGGTTGCGAAGTCCTTGACCCGCTGCACGTAGTCATGTTGGGTCTTGGGCGCGAACTTGCGGATCGTCATGTCTTCGATCATGCGCCGGCGCAACGGGCTCATTGCCTCGTCGGTCATGGGGATGCTCCTGTCTTGGGTGAAGGTTGCGAACCCCTCATCTCAAGACAGGACGCCCCGTTGCGCTATCCTCTCAGCCG
>CAKZJK010000556.1 GCA_936942565.1 uncultured Caulobacter sp.
TTCGACGAGACCCGCCGCTCGCTGGAAAGCGGCAAGCGCGAGACGATCGACAAGGACGCCCGCTCGTTCTGCGACGCCCTCTTGACCCCGATCCCCGGCGAGCTGACCTGGCCGATCAACCAGCGCAATCTCGCCGGCGGCGTGGCGGTCACCGACCCCGAAGTGGCCGAGGCGATGCGCTACGCCTTCTCGGTCCTGAAGCTGGTCGTCGAGCCCGGCGGCTGCGTGGCCCTGGCCGCGGCGCTGACCGGCAAGGTGGATCTCGAGGGCAAGACGGCGGCGATCGTGCTGTCCGGCGGCAATGTCGATCCGGGCTTGTTCGCCCAGGTTTTGAGCGGTCAAATCTAGCTCATAAAAGGTGTCATCCCGGGCGAAGCGCAGCGCAGACCCGGGACCGCCACAAAAGCAGAGCTCCCGGCGGTCCCGGCTCGGC
The DNA here is from genome assembly GCA_936942565.1 of uncultured Caulobacter sp. Lineage (GTDB taxonomy): Bacteria > Pseudomonadota > Alphaproteobacteria > Caulobacterales > Caulobacteraceae > Caulobacter. The sequence goes on from CAKZJK010000556.1 coordinate 434, forward strand.
GCGCTACGCGCTTGGCCGGGATGACAGTCGGTAGCGAGGGGAGAACACATGAACCTGCCGCCCGCGACCGCGCTCCCCCAGACGCCCCTCCTCGTCGTCGATCGCGCCGCCCTCGAACGCAACATCGACCACATGCAGGCCCGCTGCGACGCCGCCGGGGTCCGGCTGCGGGCCCACGGCAAGACCCACAAATGCTCCGCCCTCGGCCGGCTGATCGTCGAGCGCGGCGCGGTCGGCCTGTGTTGCCAGACCGTCGGCGAGGCCGAGGCCTATGTCGCCGGTGGTATCCAGAACGTGCTGGTCACCGCCCCGGTCCCCGCCTGGGGCCCGCCGCGCCTGGCCGCCCTCGCCAAGCCGGGGATCACCGTCGGCGCGGTCGTCGATGACGAAGGCCAGATCGACCGGCTTTCGGACGCGGCCGTCGCGGCGGGCGTCACGCTGGACGTCGTGATCGACCTCGACCTCGGCACCCATCGCGCCGGGGTCTATCCGCATGAGGCCCTGGCCTTGGCCCGCGCCGCCGACGCCGCGCCCGCCGTGCGCTTCGCGGGCGTCCAGGCCTATCTCGGCCACCTGCAGCACCTGGACGACGGCGCGCTGCGCCAGAGCGCCGACGAGGCCGCCTTCGCCACGCTGAAGGCCCTGGTCGCCGAGCTGACCGCGGCGGGCCTGCCCCCGCCGGTGGTGACGGGCGGCGGCACCGGCACCCACGCCTTCGACCTGGCGTCGGGCGTCTTCACCGAACTTCAAGCGGGTTCTTACGCGGTGATGGACGTCGAGTACGACGCCTGCGGCGCGCCCGGCGGCGGCGACTGGCCGTTCGAGCCGGCGCTGTTCGTGGCCGCGACCGTCGTCTCGGCCCGCCACAAGAGCCACGTCGTCTGCGACGCGGGCTTCAAGGCCATGTCGATGGACGGCCCGCCCGCCCGCGTCGTCGCCGGCGCCGCGCCGGGCTCGCTGTGGCGGCCGATGGGCGACGAGCACGGCATGATCGCCCATCCCGCGACCTTCGACGTGCTGAAGGCCGCCGGCCGCGACCCGCTGGGCTTCGACAAGGCGGTGTCCGCCGCCGACGCCGATCCCGCCCGCGCCTGGCCCGCCGACGCCCCCAAGGTCGGCGAGCTCGTCTGGCTGCAACCCGGCCACTGCGATCCGACCATCAACCTCTACGACGCCCTGCACGTCTGGGATGGGGAGCGGCTGGAGCGCTGGGCGGTGGATGGGCGGCGGGTGACGAAGTAATAGCCGTCATCCCGCGCTTTATGCGCGGGACCCATTTGTCCGCCGCACGGGCGGAG
>CAKZJK010000557.1 GCA_936942565.1 uncultured Caulobacter sp.
GGTCGCGACTACGCACCGATCTGGACGCAGGCCGGCAACCTGTCGGCGGCCGCCAAGGGTGTGATCGCCCGCCTGCGCGATGCCGCCTTTGACGGTCTCAACCCCGCCGACTATCCGGTGCCGGACTTCGCCGCTGCTGCATCCGCGCCGGATGCGCTGGCGGAAGCCGACATCAAGCTGACCGAAAGCATGCTCGACTATGCGCGGCAGGCGCAGAGCGGCCGCATGCACTGGTCGCAGGTCTCGGCAGACATTCAGTATCCCGAGCACCCGATCGATCCGAACGAAGTGCTGGCCAACGTCACCGCGGCAAAGGACGCCTCCGCGGCACTGGACAGCTACAATCCGCCGCACAAGCTCTACAAGCTGCTGCGCGCCAAGCTCGCCGAGTTGCGCGGCGGCAATGACGGCGCGCCGATCATTATCGACGATGGCCAGCCGCTGAAATACACCCCGGCCCGCGGCAAGAATGCACCGGAAGCCGAGGCGCAGATGTCCGACCCGCGCGTGCCCAAGCTGCGCGCCAAGCTCGGCATCGCCGAAAACGCCGACGACATCCGCTACGACGCCAAGGTAGCGGCTGCGGTTCGCAAATTCCAGGAAAACGCCGACCTCAAGCCGACCGGCGTGCTCGACGACCGCACCGTCAAGGCGCTCAATACGCCCAAGCGCGACAAGCAGATCGACACGATCCTGGTCAACATGGAGCGCTGGCGCTGGCTGCCCCAGACCCTGCCAGCCGACCGCATCCAGGTGAACGTGGCCGCCGCCGTCATGTCGGTATTTCAGCAGGACGCGCCCACGCTCACCATGCGCGCCGTCACGGGGCGTCCGGGCGACGAAACGCCGATGCTCTCGTCGCTGATCCATAGCGTCGTGCTGAACCCGCCGTGGAACGTGCCGCAGTCGATCGCGACGAAGGAGCTGTGGCCGAAAGAGAAGGCCAATCCCGGCTATCTGGCGCGCAACGACTTCATCGTCATCCCGACCGGCGACGGTGGCAGCCGCCTGCAGCAGAAGGCGGGACCGAAGGCGGCGTTGGGCCAGGTGAAGTTCGACTTCAACAATCCGTATGGCGTCTACCTGCACGATACGCCCAGCCGATCGAAGTTCGACAGTTTCAGCCGCCTGGCCAGCCACGGTTGCGTGCGGCTTCAGAAGCCGATCGAACTGATCAAGCTCCTGCTGGCCGGCGACCCGGTCTGGACGCCCGAGAAGATCGACGCGACCCTGGCTTCGGGAGACACTGTTCGGGCCAGGCTGCCGCAACAGATGGCGGTCTTCCTGCTGTACTGGACGGCCTATGTGACCCCGGACGGGCAGGTGAATTTCCGCGACGATCCGTACGGCTGGGACAAGGAGCTGGTGCAGCGTATCGCCGCACTGTGACCTGGCTCAGCTTGCTTTCTTAACGCTCTTGCGGTGTCCTGCCCGGACTTCAGTGTCGGGTAAGGGCGTAAACGCATGCATCGACGTAAGCTGCTCCAGTGGGGGCTGGGCGCTTTCGGGGCGGGGCTCGTGCCGCTCGCCGCCGCGCGCGCCGACGATGACATCATCGGCGCGATCCTGGGTGGGAAACATCCAACCGCGCCGTCGGTTCCCCAGCAGCCGGTCTTGCGCCCCACGCCGATGGAGGCTCCGATCCCCGTCGAGACGCGGTGGGTCCACCTCCACAACATCCACACCGGCGAGAAGCTGGAAGCGGCCTACTGGGAAAACGGCGACTACGTTCCCGACGCCGTCCAGGCGCTGAACAAGGTGCTGCGCGACTATCGCAACGACCAGGTTCACCCGATGGACCCCGGCCTCTACGACATCCTGGCCAAGATCCAGGCGCGCACCGAAGCCAAGTCGCCGTTCCAGGTGATCTCGGGCTATCGCTCGCCAGCGACCAACAAGATGCTGGCCAATCGCAGCGGCGAGGTCGCCAAGCACAGCCTTCACATGGAAGGTAAGGCGATGGACATCTCGAGGACGTGGCGCTGGAGCACGTAAGAGCCGCCGCCTTGGATCTCGGCATGGGGGGCGTGGGTTATTATCCCCAGAGCCGGTTCGTTCACGTGGACGTTGGCCGGGTGCGCCAATGGAAGGGCGCGTGATCGAAGCGAGGTAGGATGAGCGAGCGTCGCGGCGGCCGGTTCGGCTGGATCTTTGTCGGCTTCGTCCTCGGCGTCCTCACCACCTTCGTGGCGATCTTCTTCCTGAACTTGGCCGACGACAGCGGCGCGGGAGACTATATCGAGCCGCGCGCCAGCGCCGCCGAGGAAGCGGCCGACTCGGCCATGCGGGCCGCGCCGGCCTCGGAGCCGCCGCCGCTCGCCGCCACCCCGCCAGCGACCATTCCAGCACCGGAAGCTCCTGCGGTCGCCGAGCCGGCGCCGCCCGCTCCACTGGACCCTCAGGTCGCCGAGGACGCGGCGGCGGCGGGCATGACCTCACGAGCACGGCCGAAATAACCGCGACAAGCCGCCGCGGCATGCATCCACAGGCTGCTGACACCGCGCTGGCGGCAGGAGAGGCGCAGTTTCCTTGAGCTATCAAGGAGATGCGCTTGACCATCAAGGGAAGCTGCGTGTGCGGAGGCGTTCGGTTCGAACTGTTCGAGCCGCCCGCGATGATGGGCGCCTGCCATTGCTCGCGCTGCCGGAAGGCCGGTTCGGGAGCCTATGTCTATGTGCGTGTCGAGGCTCTGCACTGGCTGGCGGGGAAGGCGCTGTTGACCCGCTACAGGCCCCGGCCGCCGTTCCGCTTCACCCGCGCCTTCTGCAAGCGCTGCGGCACCGCGTTCGGCGATCCGGAAAACGGGCGGGTGGTCGCCATCGCCGCCAGCTGTCTGGACGACGATCCGGGCGTGCGCGCGTCGTTCCACGAATACGCGCCGGACGAGGTCCCGTGGTCGCCGGGCTGTTCCGACGCGCCATACGGCCCCAAATGAAAAGGGCGGCGACCCGCAAGGCCGCCGCCCTTCAAGAAGGCTTGGCGCTAAGCCCTTATTCCTTCGGCGCCGGCATGGCGGGCATGGCGCCGGCCTTGCCCTTCATCGCCTGGTGCTGAGCCGGGGGCAGCGGGATCAGGCCGCGGCCCTGCAGGTAGCCGCCGCGACCGGTGGCGGCGTCCGACACGAACTCGGTGACGAATTCCTTCAGGCCCGGCGTCACGCCGACTTGCGACTTCTTCACGTAGATGTAGAGCGAGCGCGACAGCGGATACTGGCCGCTGGCGATCGTGGCCGGGGTCGGCTTCACGCCGTTGATCGAGGCGCCCTTGATGCGCGAGGCGTTCTCTTCGAGGAACGAGTAGCCGAACACGCCCAGGGCGTTCGGGGTCTTCTCGATCGTGCCGACGATGGCGTTGTCGTTCTCGCCCGCGTCGACCCAGCCGCCGTCGGTGCGCATCGGCGAGACGGTGGCCTTGAACTTCTTCTCGTCGGCGGCCTTCATCTTGGCCAGGGTCGGCAGCTTGGCCGCGCCGCCTTCGATGCCCAGTTCGATCCAGGCGTCACGGGTGCCCGAGGTCGGCGGCGGGCCGTAGGCCAGGATGCGGGCCTTGGGCAGGTTCGGGCCGACTTCGTTCCAGTTCTTGTAGGGCTGCTTGACAAGCTGGCCGCCGCGCAGGGTCTGGTCGGCCAGGCCCAGATACAGCTGCTCGAGCTTGAAGTTGAAGTCCGGGCCCTGCTTGTCGGTCGCCACGACGATGCCGTCGAAGCCGATCTTGATCTCGACGATGTCCTTCACGCCGGCCTTCTGGCAGGCCTGGAACTCGGACTTCTTCATCGGGCGCGAGGCGTTGGCGATGTCAGGGAACTTTTCGCCCGTGCCGCCGCAGAACATCTTGATGCCGCCGCCGGTGCCGAGGCTCTCGACCTTCGGCGACTTCTTGCCGGTCTTCTTCGAGTAGTTCTCGGCCACGCGCGTCGAGAAGGGGAACACCGTCGAGGAGCCGGCGGCCCAGACGTAGTCGCGCGCCGCGTGGGCTTGGTCGGCGACGGCGAGCAGGGCGATGGTCGCGACCGCGCCAAGGAGCTTGTTCATGTCGTCAAATCCTGTGTCGTCCGGGTGGAGCTGGGGGGAACATGCCGGACCGATGCCCGGGCTTTTGTCACAGTTTCGCGACAGTTTCGCGACAGCGTCCGTGTGCGGACGAAGCTTGACCATGGGGCGCGGCGGAGCCAATCGCCTTGACCCTTGTCACGACCGCGCCTACGCCGGACCGCGAAGGCATGGAGGCCCAAAAGGCCTCCGGGAACGCGGTGACCAATCCGCGGCTGCCCCCGCAACTGTGATCGTCCGTCGATCGTCACGGCCTCACGCCACTGGGACTTGAAACTCCTGGGAAGGCGCCGCGACGGGAGGGCGTAAGCCAGGAGACCGGCCTTCGTCACATCAACGCGGCCGGCGGGGTGTCCGGCGAGGGACGGACGATGACCGAAGACACGCACGACGAGGCGAGCAAAAACGCGCGCCATAACGCCAGGATGAAGGCCATCCAAGCCGCCCGCGCCAAGATGATGGCCGAGAAGAACATCGAGAAGGGTCTGCTGATCGTCCACACCGGGGCGGGCAAGGGCAAGACCACGGCGGCGCTGGGCATGGCCATCCGCGCCATAGGCCACGGCCACCGGGTCAGCATCATCCAGTTCATCAAGGGCGCGATGACCACCGGCGAGAAGGTCGTGTTCGACGCCTTTCCAGGCCAGGTCGAGTTCCGGCCGATGGGCGAGGGCTTCACCTGGGACACCCAGGACCGCGCCCGCGACATCGCCGTGGCCCGCCAGGCCTGGGAAGTCATCAAGAGCCGCATCCTCGATCCCGACGACTGGGACATGGTCATCGCCGACGAGCTCAACATCATCCTGCGCTACGACTACCTGCCGCTGGCCGAGGTGCTGGAGGTCGTGGCCGCGCGGCCCGAGGGTAAGCACGTGGTGATCACCGGCCGCAACGCGCCGGACGAACTGATCGAGGTCGCCGACCTCGTGACCGAGATGGCCCAGGTCAAGCATCCCTTCCGCGAGGGCGTGAAGGCCCAGGCGGGGATCGAGTTTTGAGCGTCCTGCGCGAGGCCGACGGAGGCCCGGCGGTGGTGGTCTGCGACACCTGCCGCTTCTCGGCGGAAGAGCGCGACAGTCCGGACGGCGTTCGCGGCGGCGCTCTGCTGGCGGCGGCGTTGCGCGAGGCGGCCGACGGGACTGGGGTCGCGATCCAGACCATGCCGTGCCTGTTCAACTGCGGCCAGCACTGCTCGGTCCACCTGCGCGCGCCGGGCAAGATCGGCTACGTGCTCGGCCGCTTCGAGCCAACCGCCGAGGCCGCCCGCGCGATCCTGGACTACGCCCTGGCCTACGCGGACACCGATGAGGGCGTCGTGCCCTACCGCCAGTGGCCCGAGGGCGTGAAGGGCCACTTCATCGTCCGCGTGCCGCCGGCGGGCAAGCTGGTGGCGGACTAGGTCACCACCAGCCGTAGCGCGGCGCGAAGCGGGCCTTCAGGTCGTCGACCTCGCGCTCGGCGTCGCGGATCGCGAATTCAGCGCGGCGGCCATCCTCGATCGCCTCGCGACGCTCGCGGCGCAGGCGCTGTAAGCGGTCGCGCAGTTCGCGGGTCTGTTCGTCGGTCAGCTTGGGATTGCGCAGCTCGTCCTCGACCCCATCGGCCTGGCGGGCGCGCTTGTCGGCCCGCGCGTCGGCGCTGCTTAGATCCGAGCGGGCGCTGGAAAGCCGGCTTTCGGCGGCGTGGACCCGCTCGCCGTCGGCGTAGCCGCCCAGGAACTCCGGCTCGACGGGCGGCGGGCAGACACCGGCGTAGGAATGGCCCTCGCGGCCGACGCGGAAGCCATTCGCCTCTGTGCAGTAGCGCGTCAGCCCTTGGTCGCGACCCTGAACATAGAGGCTCATATCCGGCGTCACGCCGGTCTTCTGGCAGGCCTTGGCGTGATCCTCGATCCGGCTCATCGGCCGACCGTCGGCGCCGTCGATGTAGCCGATCGCCCGCCAGTCGCCCTGAAGGCAGTCCTTCTCGCTCAGGGTGGCGCAGGCGGCGACCGTCAAGGCGGCCCCGACGACCAAGATCCCGACGACAACGGACCGCACGACATGAACACGCATTTCGACCTCCCCGGGGCTCCGCCCTTGAAGGCACCTAAAGCTTTGCCGTGTGAACCGTCGCTGAACGGCGCTCAGGGCGCGGACGCGGCGACCGGCGGGGCATAGACGCCCGGCGCGCCGGGGCCGACGGGCAGGCCCAGGCCGACCCAGACCAGCACCAAGGTCATGCCCGCGACCGCGAAGGCCATGGTGTAGGGCAGCATCAGCGCGACCATCGAGCCAACGCCGAAGCTTGGGCGCCACCTCTGACTGATGATCAGCACCAGCGGGAAATTCGAGGCCAGGGGCGTGACGATGTTGAAGATCGAGTCGCCCATCCGATAGGCGGCGGTGGTCATCTCCGGCGAAATGCCCAGCAGCATCAGCATGGGCACGGCGATCGGGGCCTTGGCCGAGGCCGAGCCGATCACCAGGTCCATGACCGACGACATCATCAGCAGGGCGATCAGCAGCAGCGGCTTGGGCAGGCCGACGCCCTTCAGCGTCTCGGCGCCGTGGACGGCCAGCACGGGACCCAGCTTGGACCAGGCGAACATCGCCACGAAGTGCGCGGCGAAGAAGGCCAGGACCAGGTAGGGCGCCATGCCGCGTATGCCCTCGGACATCATCGCCACGATGTCGCGGTGCGACTTCACCGCCCCCGTGGCCGAGCCGTAGGCCCAGCCGCTAGCCAGGAACAGCAGCATGAAGGCCGCGATCAGCGCTTGATAGAAGGGCGTCATGCGCTTGGGGCCGACGGCCTCGGCGTCGATCAGCGGTGCGTCCGGCCACAGCGTCAGGGCGGCGAACAGGCCGACGACGAGGATCGCGGCGATTCCGGCCCAGCGCAGACCGCGCTTCTGGGCCGCGCCGATATCCTCCAGCACGAGATCGGGCGCGGCGGCGGCCGTGTCCTCGCGGGTCCAGGGGCCGAGACGCGGCTCGACCACGCGATCGGTGACCCACCAGGCGATGGGCGTGAACAGGGTCCCGATGGCCAGGGTGAACCACCAGTTGCCCAGCGGATTGAGGACGAAGCCCGGATCGATCAACTGGGCCGCGGGCGCGGTGATCCCCAGGATCAGCACGTCGAACTGACCTGGGATGACGTTGCCGGCGAAGGCGCCGGAGATCCCCGCGTAGGCGATGGCGACGCCCGCCAGCGGATGGCGGCCGGCCTCGGCGTAGATCAGGGCCGCCAGGGGGATCAGCACGACATAGGCCGCGTCGGCGGCGTGGTGCGACATCACCCCGATCACGAAAACGGCGGGGCTGAGGATCGCCTTGGGCAGCTTGCGGATCGCGCCACCCAGCAGGGCGCCGAACAGGCCGGAGCGCTCGGCCACCGCCGCGCCCAGCATGACCACCAGCACCAATCCCAGCGGCGGGAACTTGGTCATGGTCTCGGGCATGTCGACCAACAGCCTGGCCAGGTTCTCCCGGGACAGCAGGCTCTCGGCGCGCAGGGTCTCGCCGTTGACCGGATTGACAGCGCTCCAGCCGACGGCGGCGGCGACCGCCGACGCGGCGATCAGCAGTCCTATGCAGCCGACGAAGATGAAGACCGGATCAGGCAGGGCGTCGCCGACCCGCTCGATCCGGTCCAACAATCGGCGCCAACGGCGTTCCCCCACGCCGCGCGGCGCGATCGTTTCATTCATCCCGCCATCCCCATTTGGCTAAGGGACGGTGTCAGCCCCCTCGACTCCCGACAAGCCCATGCGGACAAGGCATTCGGCCATGCGTTCGCGCATGGCCTGGAGATGGCGGTCGACGCCTAGGGCCTAGGCTCGGGCGGCGGCGGCGCCTGCGGGACGCCGCTGTTGGGCGCCGCGGGGGCGGCCGGTTCGGCCGGGACGGTCAGCGGCGCGACGGGCAGGCCGTCGGGGCCGATCTCGCCCTCCAGCGGCAGGCCCAGGTCTTCCAGCGGGTCCTCGGCTGGACGCAAGGGCACGTCGCGGCCCAGCGCCGACAGCATGAAGGCTTTCCAGATCTTGGCCGGCTCGCCGCCGCCGACGACGCCGTTCATCGGGCTGTTGTCGTCATTGCCGACCCAGACCCCGACCACCAGGTCGTCGACGTAACCGACGAACAGCGCGTCATGGTAGTTCTGGGTGGTGCCGGTCTTGCCATAGGCGCCGTCGATGGCCGCCTCCAGACCCGTGCCGCGATGAGTGGCCGAGCGCAGCAGGTCGCGCATGCCGGCCAGCACCTTGGGATCATAGGCCGTGGTCTTGGGCTTGCTGAAGGTCTCCAGCGCGTGCGGGACGATCGGATACTCGCCCGCCGCCACCGAGGCGTAGGCGGCCGTCAGCCGCGTCAGGCTCATCGAGCCCGTGCCGAGCGCCATGGTCAGGTCGTCGGGAATCTTCTCGGTGATGCCCAGCTCGCGGGCGACCTTGATCACCTTGGCGGGGCCCAGGTCGTGGGCCAGGCGCACGGCGGCCACGTTGGACGAGGCGGCGAAGGCGCTGATCAGCGGGATCTCGCGGTCGCGATACTTGCCCTCGTGGTTCTTGGGCATGTAGCCGCTGACCTGCACCGGCGTGTCGAGGATCGGGCTGGTCGTGGTCATCCCCTCGCGCAGGGCGGCCAGATAGACGAACAGCTTGAACGACGAGCCCGGCTGGCGCTCGCCGTCGGCGCGGTTGAACTGGCTTTGCTTGTAGTCGCGGCCGCCGACCATGGCGACGACGCGGCCGTCCTTGCGCATGGCCACCAGGGCGCCCTGGGTGATGTTCAGAACCTTGCCGTCGCGCGCGATGAAGTCGTTGAGGATCTTCTCGGCCTTTTCCTGGAGCTTGGGGTCCAGGGTGGTGCGCACGATCGTCTCGCCATAGCGGGGGCCGATGCTGGCGCGGGCCTGGGGCAGGGCCCAGTCGGCGAAGTAGGAGCCGGTCGGCACCTTGTCCTCGACCTCGATCGGCGAGACCTCGCCGACCGCGTCGGCCTGCTCCTGGGTGATCGTGCCGGTCTCGACCATGGCGCCGAGAACCACGCGCATGCGCTCGCGGGCGCCTTCGATATTGTTGGTCGGCGCCAGGCGGGAGGGCGCCTTGACCAGGCCGGCCAGCATGGCGGCTTCGCCGATTGACAGTTGCTCGGGCTGCTTGCCGAAATAGTGCCGGGCCGCCGCGCGCAGGCCAAAGGCGCCGTCGCCGAAATAGACCGACGACAGGTAGCGCGACAGGATCTCGGCCTTGGAAAGCCGCGCTTCCAGATAGACGGCGATCAGGGCCTCCTGGGCCTTGCGGCGGAGGTTGCGGTCGCTGGACAAGAAGGCGTTCTTGGCCAGCTGCTGGGTGATGGTCGAGCCGCCTTCCGACACGCCGCCGGCCTGGGCGTTCTTGCCCAGCGCGCGCGCGATGGCCTTCGGGTCGACGCCCATGTGGCTGTAGAAGCGGCGGTCCTCGATCGCGATGAAGGCGCCGGGCACATAGGCCGGCAGCTTGGCCGCGTCGATCGGCGCTTCCTTGTACGAGCCGCGCTTGGCGATCGGCGAGCCGTCGCTGGCGACCAGCACGATGGCCGAGTTGTTCAGCGGTTCCAGCGCCCGGCTCAGCGGCAGCGACCAGAACAGCGAGGCGACCAGAACCACGACCAGCACGACGGCGGCGGCGACTCCGCCGACCAGCCAGATGTGGCGCTTCCAGAACGGCTTGCGGGCCGAAAGCTCGGGCTCGGCGACAGGCGTCGGGTCGGCCGCCGGGGCCTCTGGCGGGGTGGGCTCGACCAGCGCCGCTTGCGGGTCGCGCGGCTGGCGCTCCGGGGTGTTGGGGTCGAGGTCGTTCGGATCGTCGGACATGGGATCGGCGCTCGCTTCGGGCGCACGCCCGCACTCGTCGGCGCTCATACCACACGGCCCGGCCAATCCAAGCGCGCGGAACGGGAAGTTTTTCCGGCCTCGCCCCTTGAATGGAAGCGGGGAGATCATAACTGACCTTCCCGTGAGGCCGATGCCTCTGCCCTTTCCTGGGCGTTTCCTCCCTGACTTTCCAAGCCCGGCCTTGTCGCCGGGCTTTTCTTTTTGGCCGCTACTTAACCAGCAGCGCCTGGAGCTGGTGCACCGCCCGATCCGGCGGCGACTGGTAGGGGATCGGCGCGACGAACTGGCCTTGGGCGTCGAACAGATAGACCGACGACGAGTGGTCGATCGTATAGCCGCCGCCGTCCTGCGGGACCTTCTGATAGTAGACCCGATAGGCCTTGGCCGCCTTGGCGACCGCGTCCGGCGTCCCGGTGAAGCCCTGGATGCGCGGGTCGAAGTTCGACAGATAGAGGCGCATCTGCTCGGGCGTGTCGCGCTCGGGATCGACCGTGACGAACACGACGTTCAGCTTGTCGGCCTCCGGGCCCAGCGTCTTCAGCCAGACCGTCAGGTCGGTCAGGGTGGTGGGGCAGACCTCCGGGCAATAGGTGAAGCCGAAGAAGATCGCCGTGGGCTTGCCCAGCAGCGACTTTTCGGTGACCGGCTTGCCGTTCATGTCGATCAGGTTGAACGGCCCGCCGATCTGGACCAGCGAACGAGACGACCCGGCGCCGCCCTGGCGGTCGCAGGCCGCCAGGGGCGCGGCCGCCAGGATAACGGCCGCGGTGACAAGGAGCGCCCGCCGCATTAGTGGGCCATGCCAGGCATCGGCGGCGTCTTGACGACGGCCTCGATGGTCACCGGCGCGCCGGTCTTGAACTTCAGGGTCAGCGGGACCTTGGCGCCTTCCTTCAGCGCCGCCTTGGGACCGATCAGCATGATGTGGTCGGCGCCCGGCTTCAGCGCCACGGTCTTGCCGGCCGGCAGGGCTAGGCCGTCGGTCAGCTGGCGCATGCGCATGACGCCGCCGTCCATCGACATGGTGTGAATCTCGCCGCGGCCGGCGGCGGGGCTTTCGACCGCGACGAGGCGGTCCTCGCCCTTGGCGGTGAGGGTCACGTAGCAGCCGGCGGCCATGGCGCCGGCGACGGTCGGGCGGCACCAGGCGTCGCTCGCGGTGACCTTCGCGGCGGGCGCGGCTTGGGCGGCCGAGGCGGCCAGGGCGGCGACGGAGACGGCGATCAGGGTCAGGGTCTTCATGGTCAGGCTCCAGCCTTGAGGGACGGCGAGGTCAGTCGCCGAAGAATGAGATCGATCAGAAGGGCCGCGATCAGCGAGGCGCCGACCAGCGGGTAGATTACGGCCAGTGGTACGACGATGGCGAGCAGGCCGACGTAGGCGCCGCGCGTGACAGGACGGGCGGGGGCGGCGAGGCGGCCCCTGGGGCGACGCTTCCACCACATGACGATGGCCGAGACGCCCAGAAGCCAGATCGCGACGCAGCCGGCCAGCATGACCAGCTTGTTGATCAGGCCGAACTGCTGGCCCTGGTGGACGGCGATGCCCCACTCGATGGCCTTGGCGGCCGGACCGAAGTCACGGTAACCGAGGTCGGCCAGCACGTGGCCGTCGCGGCCATCGAAATAGACCGTCCGGGTCCGCTGGACCTGGTCGGGCATGTAGGCGGCGGTCCAGGTCCCGCCCGGCGTCTTGGGCAGGGTCAGGGTGAAGCCGTCCG
>CAKZJK010000558.1 GCA_936942565.1 uncultured Caulobacter sp.
CAGGTTGGTCTGGAAGGCGATCTCGTCGATCACGCCGATGATCTGGCTGATCTGGTTGGACGAGGTCTCGATCTCGCTCATGGCCGAGACGGCCTGGCTGACGATCGAGCCCGAACGCTCGGCGTCGGTGCGCGCGGTGGCGACCACTTGCGAGGCCTCCTTGGCGCCCGAGGCGGTCTTGCGCACGGTCGCGGTGATCTCGTCGAGCGCCGCGGCGGTCTCTTCCAGGCTGGCCGCCTGCTGCTCGGTGCGACGCGACAGGTTGTCGGAGGCGTCGGCGATCTCGTCGGCGCCGCTGTTGACGCCGCCGGTCGCGCGGCCGATCGCCCGGATGGCTTCCTGCATGCGGTCGGCGGCGGCGTTGAAGTTGGTCTTCAGGCTTTCGGTCTTCGGCGCGAACGGCACGACGATCCGGTGGGTCAGGTCGCCAGAGGCCATGTGGTCGAGGGCTTCGTTCAGGGCCGTGATGGCCGCGGCGTCCTCGCGGGCGGCGGCGGCCTTCTCGGCCTCGTTCGCCGCGCGCTCGCCCTCGGCGGCCTGGCGCTCCTCGGCGGCGGCCTGTTCGATGCGGATCTTCTCGATCGCGGCGTCCTTGAAGTAGACGACGGCGCCGGCCATGTCGCCGATCTCGTCCTTACGGCCCATGGCCGGGATCGCGACGCTGTTGTCGCCGGCCGCCAGGCGGCGCATGGCGTTGGTCATGGCGGCGACGGGCCGGGCGATGGCGCCGGTCAGCAGCAGGCCGCCCGCGATGGCGATGCCGGCGGTGACCAGGATGCCAACGGCCAGAACGATGGTGGACTGCAGCGACGCCTTCTGCTGGGCGGCGGCCTCGGTGGCCAGCTCTTCCTCGGCGTTCTTGGTGATGGCCTCGATGGCGTCCTCGACCGGACCCACGGCCTGGTCGGCGACGCCGTCGTTACGGACCAGCTCGACGGCCTGGGGGCGGGTCGCCGGATCGGCGCCCAGCTGCTCGCCCGGTTCGATCGCCTTCTTGCGGTAGTTGGCGTAGGCGGTCTCGACGGCGGTGACGCGCGCCAGATCCTCGGTGTCGCCGTCGGCCAGGGTCTTGATCTTGTCCAAGGCCTTCAAGAACTTCGGCTTGTGAGCCTCTTCCAAGCGCTTGACGTAGTAGGGGTCGCCGGACAGCAGGAACCCGCGCAGCGAGTTCTCCTGGCGGGTAAGGCGGAACGCCGCCGTATCCGCCGCGCGCAGCATCTCATAGGCCCGCTCGGTCCGCTCGACCGAGTGGCCGAGATTCACCTTGTTGACGTAAAGGGCGACGCCCATCGCCATGATCGTCGCCAGCATGACGGCGAAAACCGCCATCAGCTTTTGGGGGATCTTCAAGTTGCCGAAAGACACCGCGCGAACTCCTCGTCCAAAACATGACCGAGGCTCGAAAGGCGTCAGATTACGCCCGTGCCCAAAACCTCATCGTCGAGTCCAAATTTCGCGCAGGTAAGGTTTCGATGGCATTAACCCTGACGCGACGTAATGTCGCACCTTAGATTGTAGAAAACTCATTTTCGGTATTCAAAACACTATTCTAGCGCTAGTGCGCCTCGTCCCAGTTGAGCGCGGCGCGAACTTCGACGGTCAGCGGGACGGATAGGGCGACGGCCGGTTCCGCCGCTTTTTCCATCACATTGGCGATCACCCCGCGCGCCGCCTCGGCCTCGCTCTCCGGCGCCTCGAAGACCAGTTCGTCGTGCACCTGCAACAACATGCGGGTCGAGAGACCCGCGTCCCGAAGCGCCCCCGGCATGCGGATCATCGCCCGCCGCATGACGTCGGCCGCCGCGCCCTGGATCGGCGCGTTGATCGCGGCGCGCTCCGCGAACTGCCGCTGACCGACCGACTTGGCCTGGATCTCGGGAATGTTGATCTTCCGCCCGAAGATGGTCGTGACATAGCCGTGCTCGCGCACGAAGGCCTTGGTCGCGTCCATATAGGCCTGGATGCCCGGGAAGCGTTCGAAATAGGTCTTGATGTAGGCCCCGGCCTCGCCCTGCGGGATGCCCAGCTGGTTGGCCAGGCCAAAGGCGCTGATGCCATAGACGATGCCGAAATTGATGGCCTTGGCCCGGCGGCGGATCATCGGGTCCATGCCCTCGATCGGCGTGTCGAACATCTCGGAGGCCGTCATCGCGTGGATGTCGAGGCCCTCCTTGAAAGCCTTCTTCAGCTGCGGGATGTCGCCGATGTGGGCCAGGAGGCGCAGCTCGATCTGGCTGTAGTCGGCGCTGATCAGCACCTTGCCCGGCTCGGCGATGAACGCCTTGCGGATCTTGCGGCCTTCCTCGGTGCGGACCGGGATGTTCTGCAGGTTCGGATCGGACGAGGAGAGGCGCCCCGTCGTGGTCGCCGCCAGGGCGTAGGAGGTGTGCACCCGTCCCGTGCGCTCGGCGATCGCCGCCACCAGGTTCTCGGTATAGGTGCCCTTCAGCTTCGACAGCTGGCGCCAGTCCAGCAGCACGCGCGGCAGCTCGTGCTCCAAGGCAAGGCTCTCCAGCACGTCGCTGTCGGTGGACCACTGGCCGGTGGCGGTCTTCTTGCCGCCCTTGATCTGCATCTCGCCGAACAGCACGTCGCCGATCTGCTTGGGGCTGCCCAGGTTGAACGGCCGGCCGACCAGCTCGGTGGCGCGCGCCTCGAACTCGGCCATGCGCATCGAGAATTCGTTCGACAGGCGGCGCAGGGCCTCCGGATCGACCTTGATCCCGTCGTTCTCCATCGCCGCCAACACGGCCGGCATCGGGCGCTCGAGGGTCTCGTAGACCGTCAGCAGCCCCTCGCGCGCCAGACGCGGCTTGAGGGTCTCGTAGAGGCGCAGGGTGACGTCGGCGTCCTCGGCGGCGTAGGCGGTCGCTTCGGCCAGGGCCACGTGCTTGAAGCTGATCTGCGCCTTGCCGGTCCCGGCCACCTGCTTGAACGGGATCGGCTTGTGGCCCAGCCAGAGCTCGGACAGCTCGTCCATGCCGTGGCCGTGCAGTCCCGCCTCCAGCACGTAGCTGATCAGCATGGTGTCCTCGATCGGGGACACCTCGATCCCGTGACGAGCCAGGACGGCGATGTCGTACTTGGCGTTCTGCGCCACCTTCAGCACCGCCGGGTCCTCCAGCAGCGGCTTCAAGGTCGCGATCACCTCGGCCAGCGGGATCTGCACGAGGTCGGCCGCGGCCTCCAGCGCCAGGCCTTCCTTCTCGCAGTGGCCGACCGGGATGTAGCAGGCCTCGCCCGGCGCGATGGCCAGCGAGACGCCGCACAGGCCGGCGGTGGCCGAGGACAGGGCGTCGGTCTCGGTGTCGAAGGCCACCACGCCCTTGGCGGTCGCCTTGTCGACCCAGGCCTTCAGGGTCTCGAGGTCGCGCACGCAGCTATAGGCGGCGTGGTCGATCGTCACCGGCTCGGCGACGGGTTGGGCGGCGGCGCGCGCGGCGGCGCCCATGTACGACACCGTCGAGACCGGGGCCTTGGGCGGCGCGGCGGGGCGCCCCCCCATTGCTTGGCCGAGCATCCCCGGGACGGCGGCGGCCGAGCCGTCGCCCACGCGGCGCGCCAGGGTGCGGAACTCCATCTGCTCGAGGAAGGCGGCCAGGACCTCCTTGTCCGGCTCGCGCACCTTCAGATCGTCCAAAGGCTCGGGCAGCGGTGTGTCGCAGTCCAGCTTCACCAGCGCCCGCGACAGGCGGATCTGGTCGGCGAAGTTGATCAGGGTCTCGCGGCGCTTGGGCTGCTTGATCTCGCCCGCGCGCGCCAGCAGCGTGTCGAGATCGCCGAACTCGGTGATCAGCTGGGCGGCGGTCTTGATGCCGATGCCGGGGGCGCCGGGCACGTTGTCGACGCTGTCGCCGCACAGGGCCTGCACGTCGACGACCTGCTCGGGATAGACGCCGAACTTCTCGAACACCTGCTCGCGCTCGATGCGGACGTTCTTCATCGGATCGAACATCGAGACGCCGTCGCCGACCAGCTGCATCAGGTCCTTATCGGACGAGACGATGATCGCCTCGCCGCCGACCTCGCGGGCCTTGCAGGCATAGGCGGCGATCAGGTCGTCGGCCTCGTAGCCGGGGAGCTCGATGGCCGGAACCCCGAACGCCCGCGTGGCCTCGCGCACCAGCGGGAACTGCGGGATCAGGTCCTCGGGCGGCGGCGGACGGTGAGCCTTGTACTGGTCGTAGAGGGTGTTGCGGAACGTCTTCTCGGAATGGTCCCAGATCACCGCCAGGTGCGTGGGCGTGTCGCCCTGCATGTCGCGCAGCAGCTTCCACAGCATGTTGCAGAACCCCTGCACCGCCCCGACGGGCAGGCCGTCGCTCTTGCGGGTCAGCGGCGGCAGGGCGTGATAGGCGCGGAACAGATAGGCCGAGCCGTCGACCAGGAAGAGCCGGAGGGCGGGACCGTCCTGGGTCAGGTGCGTGGCGGGCGCGGATTCGGAAACGACGTCGGTCATGGCCGCGAACATAGGGGGACCGGCCGGTCTCGGAAACCCTCTGGCGGCGCGCGAAAAGCTGTCATAGCCTCGACCTAAGGTCGAGTTGCGCCCTGGGCGTATCGATGATCGCGAGGGGGTTTCCTGGTGCTGTCGCGTCCGCTTGTGCTTGGCCTGTTGGTCAGCGGCCTTTTCGCCTGTTCCGCTCACGCTCGGGACGAAAACGACAAGTCCGGCTGGCGGCCGCGGTTCACCGCCAGCGTCCCCCCGGACAAGATGAAGGCTGCTCATCCCAACGGCGCGACCGAGAGCGGCAAGGTGGCGCTTGATTGCGTCGCCGCGGCCGGCGGAAAGCTGGCCGATTGCAAGGTCGCCAAGGAGGATCCTCCCGGCCGCGGGTTTGGAGCCGCCGCGCTCTCCGTCGTGGGTTATGAACGCATCAAGCCGACGGACGAGGCCGGCGCCTCGGTGGTCGGCAGGCCGGTGCGGACCTACCTGAACTTTCTCGCGCCCGGCGACGCCAACCCCGACTGGCTGCGCAAACCGACGCCTCAGGACATCGCCAATGTCTTCCCCAAGAAGGCGCTCCAGGACGGCGTGGGGGGCAAGGCCGTGATCGGTTGCGAGGTGACGGTCGAAGGCTTCCTTCAGAACTGCAAGGTTCTGAGCGAAACGCCGAAGGACTACGCCTTCGGCGCCGCGGGGCTGCAGATCATGCCGCAACTGCGCATGACGCCCATGATGCGGGGCGGAAAGGCCGTGCCAGGCGGAACGGTCGAGATTCCGATCAATTGGGGCGCGCCCGCTCCCGGTTCGGACTTCAACAGCACCCCCGTCATCCTCGATCCGCCGTGGATCCGCGTGCCCACTCAGGCCGAGTTGAACGCCGCCTGGCCCAAGGCCGCGGCGGGGGTCGCGTCAGCCCAGGCCGCCTTGCGCTGCATCCTGGCCAAGACCGGTCAACTGCGGTCCTGCGACGTCATTTCCGAGCTGCCGCGCGGCAAGGGCTTCGGGCGCGCCGCTCAGGATCTTTCGAAACTCTTCCAGGTCAATGTCGACCCCAACGACAAGAAGCTGCGCGACTACAGGGTCGACCTGCCGTTCCGCTTCCGCGATCCGGCCCTGCCCGACAATCGCAAGCTGACGAAGCCCTATTGGACGGCGACACTGACGCCCGAGGGCATGGCGGCGATCTATCCGGAGGCGGCGATCAAGGCCAAGGTGCTGGCTGGCCAAGGGGCGGCGAGCTGCGTCATCACCGCCGAGGGACGGCTCGCGAACTGCGAGGCCGCGCGCGAGAGCCCCGCCGGGCTCGACTTCGGCGCCGCCGCCGTCAAGGCCGCCTCGGCGATGCGGATGAACCCGTGGACCAAGGAGGGCGACACCTTGGACGGTCTGAAGATCACGGTGCCGTTCCAGTTCACCTTCGACGACACGCCCGCCGAGGCCGCCAAGCCGCCAGGCGGCCAGCCCTGAGGTCGGCCCTGAGGTCGGCGAGGCGGCCTGATCGCCGGGCCAGCTTTCCTCGCCTTGCGAAAAGGGGGCATGAGGCGTAACGGAACGCCGCTCCGCGATCTGTCGCGGACCAGAGTTTCAGGAGAGCGCGATGGGTTACCGGGTCGCCGTGGTCGGCGCGACGGGCAATGTGGGCCGCGAGATGTTCAACATCCTCGAGGAGGTGAAATTCCCCGTGGACAAGATGCACGCCATCGCCAGCCGCAAATCCATCGGCGTCGAGGTCTCGTTCGGCAACCAGATCCTCAAGTGCGAGGACCTCGAGCAATTCGACTTCTCGACCGTCGACATCGTGCTGATGAGCGCCGGCGGCGCCATCTCCAAGGCCTGGGGCGAGAAGATCGGCGAGGCCGGTCCGATCGTCATCGACAACTCCAGCCACTTCCGGATGGACCCGGACGTGCCGCTGGTCGTGCCGGAAGTGAACCCCGAGGCGGTCAACTCCATCCCCAAGAACATCATCGCCAACCCCAACTGCTCGACGGCGCAGCTGGTCGTGGCGCTGAAGCCCCTGCACGACGAGGCCAAGATCAAGCGGGTGGTCGTCTCGACCTACCAGTCGGTCTCGGGCGCGGGCAAGGAAGGCATGGACGAACTGTGGGACCAGACCAAGGGCGTCTACGTCCTGGGGGCCCCGCCGCCCAAGAAGTTCACCAAGCAGATCGCCTTCAACGTCATCCCCCACATCGACGTCTTCCTGGACGACGGCTTCACCAAGGAAGAGTGGAAGATGACGGCCGAGACCCAGAAGATCCTGGATCCGAACATCCAGCTGGTCGCCACCTGCGTGCGCGTGCCGGTCATGGTCGGTCACTCCGAAGCCGTGAACGTCGAGTTCGAGAGCCCGCTGGACGAGGACGAGGCCCGCGAGATCCTGCGCGACGCCGACGGCGTCGTCGTGGTCGATAAGCGCGAGGACGGCGGCTACATCACGCCCAAGGAAGCCCAGGGCGAGTTCCCGGTCTATGTCTCGCGCATCCGCAAGGACCCGACCGTCGAGAACGGCCTGGTGTTCTGGTGCGTCGCGGACAACCTGCGCAAGGGCGCGGCGCTGAACGCCGTGCAGATCGCCCAGCTCCTGCACGACAAGGGCCTGATCAAGCAGAAGACCCCCGCCTGATCCCGCAACAAGCGGGTTGAAATCAGGGCTCCCGGGGCAGACGTCCCGGGAGCCTTTTTCATTTCCGACCGTGAAGGACGACGCCATGTCGGCGAGCGAGACCCGAGACGAAGGACGCGCGGCCCTGGCCGCCGGCATCGGCTGCTACACCCTGTGGGGCTTCCTGCCGCTGTACTTCCACCTGCTGTCCAATCTGGGCGTCGGCTCGTGGGAGATGATCGCCCACCGGACGCTGTGGTCGGTGCTGTGGGCCGGCGGCCTGGTGCTGATCGCCAGGCAGGGCGGCCAGGTCGCGCGGGTGCTTCGCGAGCCCAAGACTCTCGGCGTCCTGGCCCTGTCGACCCTGGCGATCTTCGGCAACTGGACGATCTACGTCTTCGCGGTGAACGCGGGCCACGTGATCGAGGCCAGCCTCGGCTATTACATCAACCCGTTGATGAACATGGCCGCCGGCGCCCTGTTGTTCCGAGAGCGCATGACGACCGAGGGCAAGGTCGCGATCGGCTTCGCCGCCGTCGGCGTGGCGATCCAGACGATCGCGCTGGGTCACCTGCCGATCGTGTCGCTGGGGCTGGCCCTGACCTTCTGCGTCTACGCGATCCTGCGCAAACAGGTGAAGGCCGACGCCCAGACGGGGCTCTTCATCGAGTGCGCCTATCTGGCCCTGCCCGGCCTGATCTACGTGCTGTCGCTGCAGGCGAGCGGGCAAGGTCACTTCGGGACCGGCGCCGGGGTCACGGCCCTGCTGGCCCTGGCCGGACCCGCCACCGTCGTCCCGCTGGCGCTGTTCGCCTGGTCGGCCCGCCGCCTGCCGCTGAGCGCCGTCGGCTTCCTGCAGTTCATCGCGCCCACCCTGCAATTCGCGCTGGGCGTGGCGTTCGGCGAACCGTTCACCCCGCTACGCGCGTTGTCGTTCGTGTTCATCTGGCTGGGCGTGGCGACCTTCGCCTACGGGGCCTGGAAGAAGACGAGGGTCCTAGCGCCGGGCTGAGGACAGGGTCATGGTCGCGACATGCCAAGTTCGAACACGGACGAGACGATCACCAAGGCTCGTGGCCGGCTGATCCTGGCCGCCACGGTGCTGGGTTCCAGCCTGGCCTTCATCGACGGCTCGGTGGTCAATGTCGCCCTGCCCGCGATCCGCGAGGCGCTCGTCGCCCGGCCCGACCAGATTCAATGGATCGTCAACGCCTACCTGCTGCTGCTCGGCGCCCTGGTGCTGATCGGCGGCTCGGCCGGCGATCGTTACGGACGGCGCAAGGTCTTCGTGGTCGGGGTGACCCTGTTCGCCCTCGCCTCCCTGGCCTGCGCCCTGTCGCCGGGCGTCGGCTTCCTGATCGCCGCGAGAGCCCTGCAGGGCATGGCCGCCGCCCTCGTCGTGCCCGCCAGCCTGGCCATCCTGGGCGCGGCGTTCGAGCCCGAGCGGCGGGGGCCGATGATCGGGGCCTGGGCCGGCTTCGGCGCGGTGACCGCCGCCATCGGCCCGGTGCTGGGCGGCTGGCTGGTCGACGCCGTCTCGTGGCGCGCCATCTTCCTGATCAACCTGCCGATCGCGGCCGCCACCGTCTGGCTGACCCTGAAGGCCGTTCCCGAGAGCCGCGACCCGGATGTCCAGCACCTGGACTGGCGCGGCGCGGTCCTGGCGGCCGCCGGCCTGGGCGCGCTGACCTGGGGCCTGACCGCGGCGGGCGAGCTGGGCTGGGCCAGCCCCGCGGTGTGGAGCGCCCTGATCGCGGGCGCGGCGATCCTGGTCGGCTTCGTCCTTGTGCAGGCCCGCGAGACGCACCCGATGATGCCGCTGTCGCTGTATCGGTCGACGACGTTCAGCGGCGCCAACCTGCTGACCCTCGCCCTGTATTTCGGCCTGACCGGAGCGCTGTTCTTCCTGCCCTACGAGCTGATCGCCAAGCACGGCTACAAGGCCGCCGAGGCCGGCGCGACCCTGCTGCCGCTGTCGCTGGTGATGGGGACGCTGTCGGGCGTCGCGGGCCGCGTGGCCAACCGGGTCGGCGCCCGGGCCATGCTGACCGTCGGCCCCATCACCGCGGGCGTCGGCTTCGGGCTGTTGGGTGGTCCGTGGATCGCCGGCGGCTTCTGGACCGGCGTGCTGCCGCCCCTGATGATCCTGGCTCTCGGCATGACGATCAGCGTCGCGCCGCTGACGAGCACGGTGATGGCGGCGGTTCCCTCCAGCCATTCGGGCGTGGCCTCGGGCATCAACAACGCCGTGGCCCGGATCGCCGGCCTGCTTGCGGTCGCGGTGCTGGGCCTGATCTATTTCGCGCCCGGCGGCGAGGGCTACCCCCGCGTCATGGCGATCAGCGCGGCTGCGGCGATCGCGGCCGGCGCGATCGGCGCGGCCACGATCAGGACCACCGCGTCCGCCGCCGGAGCGTCCAAGCCCCGCTAGAGGCAGGCGTAGGCAGCCTCGATCAGCCGCACGGCGCGCGGATCGCCGATCAGCGCATTGCCCTGCTTGTTCATCACATAGGCCCCCGACACGCCGCGCGTCGGGTCGGCGAAGGCGCACGAACCGCCCCAACCCGAGTGGCCGAACGCCTCGGCCGTCGGGCCGTAGAAGAAGTTCGGCTCATTGCGCATGAAGCCCGCGCCCCAGCTGATCTCATAGGGCAGGACCAGATCCCGCCCCCGGATGCGCTCCACCGTCGCGGCCTTGATCCCCGCCGGGGTGATCAGCGAGCGGCCGTCCAATGTTCCGCCGCTGGCGAGAGCCCCCATCAGCCGCGCAAGGGCCGGCGCGGTGGCGTGGCCGTTGGCCGAGGGGATCTCGACCCGCCGCCACTCGGCCGCGCCCTTGCCGCCGGGCGAGGACCACGGCTTGAAGAAGGCGGCGGTCACGGCGGCGTTGATGTCGCCGAACTGGGGCATGGCCGTCGGACGCATCAGGTCGGCGACGCGGTCGTGCTCGCTGTCGGGCAGGCCGATCCACAGATCGAGGCCGAGGGGCTGACAGATATCCTCGCGCAGCGCCGTCCCCATCGTGCGCCCGTCGACCCGGCGGAAGATCTCGCCGGCCAGGTAGCCGAATGTCACGGGATGATAGCCGCTGGCCGAGCCGATCGGGAACAGCGGGGCCATGGCCGCCAGCTTGGCGCAGGTGGCGTCCCAGTCGAACCAGATGGCGGGGTCCGTCTCGTCCGGAAAGCCCGACAGGCCCGCCTGGTGCGACAGGGCCTGCTCGACCGTGACGTCCTGTTTGCCGGCCTGCGCGAACTCGGGCCAGACGTCGGCGACGCGCTGGTCGTAGGCCAGGCGCCCCTCGTCGACGAGGCGCGCGACCATCAGGGCCGCCACGGCCTTGGTGGTCGAGAACAGGGCCGTCAGGGTGTCGGGACCGAACGGGACCTCGCGCTTGCGGTCGGCGAAGCCGCCCATCAGGTCGAGGACGATCTCGCCGTCGATCGCGAAGGAAAAGCGCGCGCCCAGCTCGCCGCCGTCCTGGAAATTGGCTTCGAAGACGTCGCGGACGCGGGCGAAGCGCTCGGGGCAGAGGCCGGTGATCTCGGTCATGTCTTAAGCCAGCCGTTCGATGCGGACAGAGGGTGAGGTTTGCTTGAGGCGCGCGCCCATGGCCACGATCGGCAGTTCGGGGGCGTTCCATCGCTGGGCGGCCAAGACCGTCTCGGCCACGCCGCCCATGGCGCGGGCCAGGCCGTGCGGCAGCGTCTGGCCCTCGACGACGGCCGCCGCGTAGAGGGCGGTTAGCAGGTCGCCGGTTCCGTTCGGCGCCTTGTCGACCTCGGCGTGCAGGGCCAGCCACGCCTCGTCGGCCGTCGCCAGGACCGCGCCGATCTCGTCGCCGCGACGGACCGAGGAAACGAGAACCGGCTTGCCCAGCTGGTGGGCGGCGCGAACGGCGGAAGCGGGGTCGCGGGCGTCGATCTCCGTCAGCCATCGCAACTCCCAGGCGTTGCAGGCGACGAGGTCGGCGCGCGGGATCAGGGCCTTGGCGATCGCGTCGGCGGTCTCGGCGGCCACATAGAGCCCCTTGCCCTCGTCGCCCACGGTGGGGTCGACGATCACGGTCGGCGCGGGCGCGAAGGCCCCGTCGCGGGACGCGGCGCGGACGGCGTCGATGGCGCGCGCGGCGGCCTCGACCTGGGCGGGACTGGCGAAGTAGCCGGTGATGACGAGATCGGTCAGGCCGAACAGCCCATTAGCGGCGATCCCGTCCAGCATGCCCTCGAAGATCTCGATCGGCGTCGCCGCGCCGCCAGGCGGGCCCCAGCCGGGATGGCGACCGAACAGCACCGTGGGGACGACCATGGCGTCGATCGCGAACGGCGCGAGGGCGGCGGCCTGGGCGGTCGCGCCGACCTGGCTGCCGGCGACGTGGCTGGAGAGGATCAGAGCGAGCGGCATGACCTAGCGATTAGCCGAGCCTTCCAGGCTTGAACAGGCGCCCGAAAAGCGGAAGGGCCCGCCGCTTGCGCGACGAGCCCTCCGAAAGCCGAAAGATGGACGGCTTAGTAGCGGTAGTGGTCCGGCTTGAACGGCCCGTCGACCGAGA
>CAKZJK010000559.1 GCA_936942565.1 uncultured Caulobacter sp.
AGGACGTCGAGGACCGGGCGCGCAAGTACCTGGAGCTGAGGAAGAAGGCGGGGCAGGAGCCGTAGGCGTCCTTGACCCCGCTCGGCGCGCGAATAACGTCGACGCCATGATCAAAGCCCTGCTGGCCGCCCTGGCCCTGACCCTCGCCGCCGCTCCCGCGACCCAGGCCGCCGACTGGCCGATCAAGG
This sequence comes from uncultured Caulobacter sp., assembly GCA_936942565.1. Taxonomy (GTDB): domain Bacteria; phylum Pseudomonadota; class Alphaproteobacteria; order Caulobacterales; family Caulobacteraceae; genus Caulobacter. The sequence goes on from CAKZJK010000559.1 coordinate 189, forward strand.
AAGGCGATGTCACCCTCCGCGAGGTGGCCTTCAAGTCCGGCGAACGCCTGGCGCACGTCCGCATGCACTACGCCACCCTGGGGACGCCGCATCGCGACGCCAAGGGCCAGATCGACAACGCGGTCATGCTGCTGCACGGCACCGGCGGCTCGGGGAAGAACTTCCTGTCGCCGCTGTTCGCCGACGAACTGTTCGGGCCCGGCCAGCCGCTGGACCTGGCCAAGACCTACGTTATCATGCCCGACAACATCGGCCATGGCGGCTCATCCAAGCCGAGCGACGGCCCGCGCATGGCCTTCCCGCGCTACGACTACGACGACATGGTCGCCCTGCAGCATCGCCTGCTGACCGAGGGCCTGGGCGTCACGCGGCTGAAGCTGATCCTCGGGACCTCGATGGGCTGCATGCACGCCTTCGTCTGGGGCGAGACCTATCCGGGCTTCGCCGAGCGCCTGGCCCCGTTCGCCTGCAACGCCGTCCCGCTGGCCGGCCGCAACCGCATGTGGCGCAAGATGGCCATCGACGCGATCCGCGCCGACCCGGCCTGGAACGGCGGCGACTACAAGACCCAGCCCGCGGCGGGCGCGCGGACGGCGACCGACCTTTTGATCCTGGCCGGCGGCAATCCGCTGGCGCTGCAGGCGCGCTATCCGACGCGCGAGGCCGCCGACAAGGCCGTCGACCAGATGTTCAACGCCCGCGTCGGCGCGTTCGAGGCCAACGACGCGCTATACTACCTGGACGCCTCGCGGAATTACGATCCCTCGCCGGGGCTGGAGAAGATCACCGTGCCGGTCCTCTGGGTGAACTCGGCCGACGACTTCATCAACCCGCCGGAGCTGGGCCTGGCCGAGCAGTTGGTCAAGCGCATGCCCAAGGCCCGCTTCGTCCTGATCCCCGCCTCGACCGAAACCCGCGGCCACGGCACCCACACCGCGGCGGCGTTCTGGAAGAAGGACCTGGCCGAGCTG
>CAKZJK010000560.1 GCA_936942565.1 uncultured Caulobacter sp.
CAAGAACGAGGTCGATATTCGAGCCCCTTCCCCCTTGCGGGGAAGGGGAGTTCCTCCCCAGCCACTTCCGCACCAGATCCGGATCATCGACCGTCGCCGACAGGCCCACCCGCCGCATGCGTGGCGCGAACCGTTGCAGGCGCGCCAGGCCCAGCGCCAGAAGGTCGCCGCGTTTGGATGGCCAGATGGCGTGGGCCTCGTCGATGATCACGCAGGCCAGGTCCGAGAAGTACTCGCGCGCGCCTTCCCAGGCGCAGAACAGGGCCAGTTGCTCGGGCGTCGTCAGCAGGATGTCCGGCGGACGGATCCGCTGGCGGGCTTTGCGAGCTTCGCCGGTGTCGCCGGTGCGGCTCTCGGCCACGATCGGCAGGCCCATCTCGCGGATGGGGGTAAGCAGATTGCGCTCGACGTCGACGGCCAGCGCCTTCAGCGGCGAGATGTAGAGGGTATGCACGCCGGCCGGCGCGTTGCGAGGCGGGCGCTCGGCCAGTTCGATCAGGCTGGGCAGGAAGCCGGCCAGGGTCTTGCCGCCGCCGGTCGGCGCGATCAGCAAGGCGCCGCGCCCCTCGCGCGCCTTCTCTAGCATGGCCAGCTGGTGCGCGCGCGGGCTCCAGCCGCGATCGGCGAACCATTGCTGGAAGCGGGGAGGAAGAGCGTCGCCTGCGGACATCGTCCGCGATATAGCATGTTCCCCTTCTGTTTCGTCCAGCGATTACGGCTCCAGTCCGTAGGTCACCATCACGCGGGCGGTGCGCACGATGGGTTGGGGCGTGTAGTTCAGGGGCGAGGCCAGCGCCACCGGCGGGACCGGCAATGGCGGCGGAGGTGGCGGCGGCGCGTTGTTGGCGTAGCCCGTGACCACCACCGAATTGGCTTGGTTGTCCTGCACGCGGATGATCGGGCCGAGTTTTACCCCAGACGCGGCCGCGAGCAGTTCAGCCTGGCGTTTGGCGTCGGCCACCGCATCACGCATGGCGGCGTCCTCGAGAGCTTTCTCGTCGGCGACCCCGCCGCCCGCGGCGTTGACGTCAAAACCTCCAATCTGGGCCACCAGCGACGCCGCGTCGCCCGCCTTGGCGGCGGGGGTGACGCGTAGCTGGAAACCCTGCGTCGCGATGACGCCAACCACGGCGCAGTCACCCGCCGTCATCATGGGATACCCGCGGTTCTCGCAGCCCTTGCCGCGCACCTCGCGGATTTGCAGCGTGAAGTTGCGGGTTTCGGTGGCGGGCTTGCCGGGCAGTCGGGGCAGGCTGGCGTCGAGCTTGGCCTGCACGGCGGCCAGGGCCTTCACGGCCTCGGGCGCGGTCGCCCCTTCACCGCGAAGGTTGAAGTTCAGCAGGGCGTAGTCGGCGAGCCGTTCGACGCGTCCGCTGCCGA
>CAKZJK010000561.1 GCA_936942565.1 uncultured Caulobacter sp.
TTCGGGTCTCCGAAGCGCCCTTTTTCTTGGTCTATTCCTCAGTCTCTGTCTGGATCGGAGTCCGCCCATGGCGAGCGCCCCCAAGGTCTTTATCGACGGCGAAGCCGGCACCACCGGCCTGCAGATCCGCGAGCGCCTGCTGGCGCGCGGCGATCTCCAGCTGGTCTCGATCGATCCCGACAAGCGCAAGGACCCTGCCGCCCGCGCCGAAATGCTGAACGGCGCCGACGCGGTGATCCTGTGCCTGCCCGACGACGCGGCCAAGGAAGCCGTCTCGCTGGTGACCAATCCCGACACCGTGATCATCGACGCCTCGACGGCCTACCGCACCGCCGAGGACTGGACCTATGGCTTCGCCGAGCTCGACGGCGAGCAGCGCGGCAAGATCGCCAAGTCCAAGCGGATCTCGAACCCGGGCTGCTATCCGACGGGCGCCATCGCCCTGACGCGGCCGCTGGTCAGCGCGGGCGTCCTGCCGGCGGAGCTGCCGGTCTCGTACAACGCCGTCTCGGGCTACACCGGCGGCGGCAAGGCGATGATCGCCCAGTTCGAGGACGAGAGCGCCCCGAACCACACCCGCGCGCCGTACTTCATCTACGGCCTGTCTCTGAGCCACAAGCACGTGCCGGAAATGCAGAAGCACGGCGGTCTGCTGACCCGCCCGATCTTCGCGCCGGCCGTGGGACGCTACGCCCAAGGCATGATCGTCGAGCTGCCGCTGCATCTGGCGAGCCTGAACGGCGCCTCGCTGGCCGACATCCACGCCGCGCTCGACAAGCACTACGAGGGCGAGCGGTTCGTGGAGGTCGCCTCGCTGGACGAGGCCAAGGCGCTGACGACCCTGGATCCGGAAGGCTTGAACGGCACCAACCGTCTGAAGCTCTTCGTGTTCGGCTCGGACGCCGGCGGCCAGGCGCGCCTGGTGGCCCTGCTCGACAACCTGGGCAAGGGCGCCTCGGGCGCGGCCGTTCAGAACCTGAACATCGCGCTGGGCCTGAAGGAAGACGCGGGGCTCTAGCCCGCGTCGACCGGATTGGACTTCACCAGCACGAAGCTGCCCGGAGCGTTCTCAAGCGGCTTCAGCTTACCCTTGGCGGGGTCTCGCGCGGGGACCTGGTCGCCGGATCGCGCCTTCAGCCACTCGCCCCAATAGGGCCACCAGGACCCGGGAAACTCCTTGGCCCCGGCCTGCCAGACTTCGACCGACTCGCACTTCTGCTCGTTGATCCAGTGCTGGTACTTCTGGGCGCCCGGCGGATTGATCACGCCGGCGATGTGGCCAGAGCCGGCCATCATGAAGGTCACCGGACCGCCGAACAGCTTGGCCCCCCGAAAGACGCTGCGATAGGGCGCGATGTGATCCTCCTTGGAGGACTGGACGAAGATCGGG
>CAKZJK010000562.1 GCA_936942565.1 uncultured Caulobacter sp.
TTCTGAGCAGACCGGATTCCAGTTCGGCGAGTTGCTCCTCGCATTCCTGGAAGAAAGTGACCTTGATGGCCTCTAGCTCGTCCATTTCCCGTACGTCCTAATTCGCGTCTAGCAACGGGTATTCAAAATCAAAGCGGTGGCTACTCGCCCGATCAGGCGGCGACGCGGCGGATCGCGTCGACCAGCTTTTCCGGGTTGAACGGCTTCACGATCCAGCCCGTGGCGCCGGCCTCGCGGGCCCGCTGCTTCTTGGCCGGGTCGCTTTCCGTGGTCAGGACCAGGATCGGGATGGCGCGATAGTCGTCGTCGACGCGCACCGCCTCGATGAACCCGAAGCCGTCCAGCTTGGGCATGTTGATGTCGGTGATGATGACATCGGGACGGTGGGCCGAGAGGACCTCTAGCCCATGCTCGCCGTCGACGGCCTCGACCACGTTGAAGCCGGCGCCGGCCAGGGCCATGCGCAGCATGTCCCTCATGGTGCGGGAGTCATCGACCGTAAGAACCGTCTGCGTCACGATTCAGCTCCTTGGAATTCCGCCGACAGGAGCGCCTTCTCGGCGCCAAACAGACGGGTGGTTTCGACGAAGGCCTCGGAAGGCCCCTTGATGGAAAACGATTGACCGTCGTGGTCCCAGGCCTTGCGGGCCGCCAGTAGAACCTGCAGGCACAGACCGCCGAAGCGACGCACCTTGTCGGCCTCGATCTCGATCGGCGCGCCGCGCCGCTCCAGAAGCGCGGCCTTCAGCGGGATCGCGGCTTTCAGGTCCAGATTTTCAGGCAGCGCGATGGCGGCCATTAGAATTCCTCCCAACCTTCCGTGACGGGGGCCTGAGCGACCGCCGCCGAACCGCTGCTCCGACCCGGACGGGCGAAGGTGTTCAGGCGAGCCTGCTGCTCGGCCACCGGGTTGCGCGCCGGGGCGTGCTGAGCCGCGTCGGCCACGGCCGGACGCGAGTAGGACGAGGCGGCCGCGCCCACTTGGAAGCGGGCCATCAGGCGGACCAGTTCGGCGGTTTCGCCCTTCAGCGAGTGCGTCGCGGCGGTCGACTGCTCGACCATGGCGGCGTTCTGCTGAGTGACTTGGTCCATCTGGTTCACGGCCGTATTCACTTCGTTCAG
>CAKZJK010000563.1 GCA_936942565.1 uncultured Caulobacter sp.
GCGGCGGGTGAATTCCACGGCCTCGGCGCGCGTGTGCCGACGCTTCATGCGCTTGAGGATCATGTCGTCGCCATGCTGTAGCGACAGGTGCAGATGCGGCATGAAGCGCGGTTCCTCGGCAATCAGGTCCCAGAGATGGCTATCTGCCTCGATACTATCGATCGACGATAGCCTGAGCCTGCGGATCTCAGGTACATGGCGGAGAAGGGTTTTTGCGAGCTGGCCCAGCGAGGGGGTGCCGGGCAGGTCTGAACCATAGCTAGTGGCATCCACGCCGGTAAGCACGATCTCGCAATAGCCATTCTCGGCCAGCATCCGGGCCTGTTCGACCACTGCCCCCATCGGCACGGAGCGCGAATTGCCCCGGCCATAGGGAATGATGCAGAAGGTGCAGCGGTGGTCGCAGCCGTTCTGGACCTCGACATAGGCCCGGGCGCGATCCTTCAACCCGTCGATCAGGTGACCGGCGGTCTCCTTGACCGACATGATGTCGTTGACCCGCACGCGGCCGGTCTCCAGCAGCGCGCCGGGCGCGGCCTTCTCGGCGTTGCCGAGCACGAGGTCGACCTCGGGCATGGCGGCGAAGGCGGCCGGATCGACCTGGGCGGCGCAGCCGGTGACGATCACCCGCGCGCCGGGCCGCTCGCGGCGGGCCTTGCGGATCGCCTGGCGGGCCTGGCGCACCGCTTCGTTGGTCACGGCGCAGGTGTTGAACACGACCGCGTCGGTCACCCCGTCGGCGGCCGCGCGGGCGCGGATGGCCTCGCTCTCATAGGCGTTCAGGCGGCAGCCGAAGGTCACGACCTGGACGCCGTCCGGGCCGGAGGAAACGACGGCCGGACCGCCCTCCTCGCCAACTTCGGGTTTCGGCTTGGGCGTGGCCTTGATGACGGTGTAGGTCGCCATGGCTTTAAGCGGCGACCGCCTCGGGCAGCTTGCCGACGAAGTCCATGCTGACCGGGCCGGTCATGATCACGTGGCCGTCGCTTTCGCGCCATTCGATGGTCAGGGCGCCGCTCTCGAACTCGACCTTGGCCGTGCGGTCGGTGAGGCCTCGGCGGACGGCGGCGACCTGGGCGGCGCAGGCGCCGGTGCCGCAGGCGGCGGTCAGGCCCGCGCCCCGCTCCCAGACCTTAAGGCGGATATGGTCGCGGCTCTCGACGTAAGCGAAGCCGACATTGACTCCTTCCGGGAACAGCGGGTGATGCTCGACCAGGCTGCCGGTCTTGGTGGCGAACTCATCGGTGACCGGGGCGTCGACGAAGAAGACGACGTGCGGATTGCCCATCGAGACGCAGACCGGGGTGTGGACCCACGGGGCGTCGATCGGGCCGACCTGCAGCTCGACACGGGCGGTGTCCATCTCTTCGGCGAGCGGGATCTGGTTCCAGTCCAGGCGCGGCGAGCCCATGTCGACGGTGACCAGCTTGTCGCCGGCCGCGACGCCCGACAGGCGCCCAGCGACGGTGTCGAAGGCCACCTCGGTCTTGCCCGCCGACTGCATCAAGAGCCACGCCACGCAGCGCGTGCCGTTGCCGCAAGCGCCGGTCTCCTCGCCGTCGGAATTCCAGAAGCGCACATAGGCCGACGCGCCCTCGGCCTTGGGCGGGTCGATGGCGATGACCTGGTCGCAGCCGATCCCGCCGTCCCCGCGTTTGGCGATCGCGCGGATCTCCTCGGGGGTCGGTTCGAAGGTCTGGGTCAAGGTCTGGACCACGACGAAGTCGTTGCCCAGGCCGTTCATCTTCAGGAAGGTGCGGCTCATGGCCGGGCTATATAGTGGAAAGCCAACCAAAATGCACCGCGACGATCAGCGCCGGGATCAAGACCGGTTGCGGTTGCGCGCCCGACTGCGCGCCCTCTACCACGGCGCCTCGCCGACGGCGGTGCGGTTCCGCTACGCCATCATCCTGATCGACATCGCGATCATCGCCTTCTTCATCGCCGCGCCGCTGATGCAGCGGCATGGCGTGACCTTCTATCTCATCGACTATGGAGTCGCGACCTTCCTGGCGCTGGACCTGGCCGCTCGCGCCGTGGCGCACGGGGATATCAAGGCGTGGCTGAGGAAGCCGATCGCCTGGCTCGATCTGTTTATCCTGGCGACCCTGCTGTTCCCGGCCTGGCTGTTCAACTTCGGCTTCCTGCGCGTGCTGCGCCTGTGGACCCTGATCCACAGCGAGTTTTTCTGGCGCACGGTGGGGCGCCGCTACGACGACACCCGGGTCGAGGACGTGACCCGGGCGGCCAGCTCCCTGGTCACCTTCGTCTTCGTGGTGACGGGCTTCGTCTATACGAGCTTCGCCGGCCGGCACGAGGGCATCGGCGGCTATGTGGACGCGCTCTATTTCACCGTGACCAGCCTGACGACCACCGGCTATGGCGATGTCACCCTGCCCGGCGTGTGGGGCAAGCTTCTGTCGATCGCGGTGATGCTGGGCGGCGTCTCGCTGTTCATCGGCCTGATCCAGTCCATCCTGCGGCCGCACAAGGTGGTCCATGAATGCGAGGCCTGCGGCCTGCGCCGGCACGATCCGGACGCGGTCCACTGCAAGGCCTGCGGGAAGCTGCTGAACATTCCCGACGAAGGGGTGTGAACGCGCGGAGCATAGCCCTGGCGCGGGGAAAAATTTGCGCTACCGTCCCGCGCCATGATCCAGTTTCGCGCGCCCGCCGCCATCGCCATCGCGGCGATCCTGTCCTCCGTCTCGGCCAGCGCGGCCCTCGCGCGAGAGACCGATCCCCACCTGGCCCTCGAGGCCGTCGAGAGCCCGGAGTCCCTGGCCTGGGTGAAGGCCCAGAACGACAAGAGCCTGCCGCTGCTGTCGGCCGATCCGCGCTTTTCGGGCCTACAGGCCGATGCGCTGAAGATCCTGGCCAGCAAGGACCGGATCGCCACGCCGAACTTCGTGGGCAAGACGGTCTTCAACTTCTGGCAGGACCAGACCCATGTGCGCGGCGTCTGGCGGCGGACCAGCCTGGAGTCCTTCAAGTCGGCCGATCCCCAGTGGGAGACGGTCATCGATCTAGACGCCCTGGCCGCCGCCGAGGGCAAGAACTGGATCTGGAAGGGCGCCGATTGCCGCCCCAAGACCCACGACCGCTGCCTGATCTCGTTATCTAACGGCGGCAAGGACGCCATCACGGTCCGCGAGTTCGACCTGATCACGAAGAGCTTCGTCGATCCGGCGGCCGGCGGCTTCGTCCTGCCCGAGAGCAAGCAGACCATCGAGTGGCTGGACGCCGACACCCTGATCCTGACCCGTGACTGGGGGCCGGGCACGACCACCGACAGCGGATACGGCTTCGTGATCAAGACGCTGAGGCGCGGCCAGGCCCTGGATCAGGCCGTCGAGGTCTATCGCGGCCAGAAGGCCGACGTCTCGGCCCGGCCGAACGTGCTGCGCGACGCCGCGGGCAACCGGGTGGTGCTGCTGACCCGCGCCACCGACTTCTTCCACGACGAGACCTATCTGTGGGACGGCCAGGTCGCCAAGCTGCTGCCGATCCCCGAGAAGGTCGGCGTGCGCGGGCTGATCGACGGCAAGCTCGTCTTGAAGATCGAAGAGCCGTGGACCACGTCGATCGGGACGCGCTCCATAACCTATCCGGCCGGCTCCCTGGTCGCGGCGTCGCCGGAGCGCCTGGTCGGGAACCAAAACAGCAAGCCCGGCGCCGAGATCGTCATTAGCAACGACTGCGATCCCTGCCAGCTGCTGGCCCCCGGTCCGCGCCAGTCGATCGACCAGGTGGCCGTGACCGACCACCGCGTGCTGGCCGTCGTCTATGACAACGTGCGCGGAAGCCTCGTCAGCCTGCGCCTGCGCGGCGAGTTCGGCGTAACGTCGCAGCCGCTGCCGGTGATCGACAACGCCGCCGTCTCGCTGGGCTCGCACTCGGACGAGGGCGACGACGTCTTCTACACGGTGGAAGGCTTCCTGACCCCGACCCAGCTGAAACTGGCCGACGCCACCGGGACCACCGCCCAGACCGTGAAGGCCCTGCCCGCCCTGTTCGACGCCAAGGACCTGGTCGTCGAGCAGAAGTCGGCGACCTCCAAGGATGGGACGGCCATCCCCTACTTCCTGGTTCACCGTAAGGACTGGACGCTGAACGGCCAGAACCCGACCCTGCTGCACGCCTATGGCGGCTTCAACCTGTCGAAGCTGCCGGTCTACGACCCGCTGATCGGCAAGCTGTGGCTGGAACGCGGCGGCGCCTATGCCGTCGCCAACATCCGAGGCGGCGGCGAGTTCGGCCCGGCCTGGCACGAGGCGGCGCTGAAGGCCAACCGCCAGCGCGCCTATGACGACTATTTCGCCGTCGCCGAGAAGCTGATCGCCGACAAGGCCACCTCCCCCCGCCACCTGGGCGCCTATGGCCGCTCGAACGGCGGCCTCTTGATGGGCGTGGCGATGACCGAGCGTCCGGACCTGTGGAACGCGGTGGTGGTCGAGAGCCCGCTGCTGGACATGATCCGCTACACGCAGCTGCCGGCCGGCGCCTCGTGGATCGGCGAATATGGCGATCCGGCCATCCCGGCCGAGCGCGCCTGGATCGAGAAATACAGCCCCTACCAGAACCTGAAGGCGGGCGTGAAATACCCGCTGGCCTACATCACGACCTCGACCAAGGACGATCGCGTCCATCCCGGCCACGCCCGCAAGTTCGCCGCGCGCTTGGACGACCTGAAGGTCGACCACCTCTATTTCGAGAACACCGACGGCGGCCACGCCAACGGCGCCGATCCCAAGGCTAACGCCCGCCGGTGGGCCCTGCACTACACCTACCTGTCGCGTCAGTTGATGGATTACTAGATGAAGCGCCTTGTTCTCGCCCTCCTCGCTTCAACGAGCCTGATGACCCATTCCCCCGCGACAGCCGCCGATAGCGCCAAGCCCGCCGAGGCCCGCACCCCGCTCTCCGAACTCGGCAAGGACGATCCCTATCTGTGGATGGAGGAAATCGAGGGGACCCGCGCGCTCGACTGGGCCAAGGCCCAGAACACGCGTAGCCTGGGCGTGCTGCAAGGCGACCCTCGCTACGCCGACCTGGAAGCCAAGGCCCTGGCGATCCTGAACGCCAAGGACCGGGTACCGGGCGTGTCGTTCGCCGGCGACGGAAGCTTGCGCAACTTCTGGCAGGACGCCGACCACGTGCGCGGCCTGTGGCGCAAGACGACGCTGGAGAGCTATCGGACGGCCGAGCCCGTCTGGGAGACGATCCTCGACATCGACGCCCTCTCCAAGGCCGAGAACGCCAACTGGGTGTTCAAGGGCGCCAGCTGCATCCCGCCGGAGGAAACCCGCTGCCTCGTCGCCCTGTCGAACGGCGGTAAGGACGCGGTCACGGTCCGCGAGTTCGACACCACCACCAAGAGCTTCGTTCCGGGCGGCTTCGTGCTGCCCGAGGGCAAGCAGAATTATACGTGGCTGGACAAGGACACCCTGCTGGTTGGCCGCGAATGGGCGCCCGGCGAGCTGACCAGGTCAGGCTACGCCTATGTGCTGAAGACCCTGAAGCGCGGCCAAGCCCTGGATCAGGCGACCGAGGTGTTCCGGGGGACCGAGACCGACGTCTCGGTCAATCCCTTCGTGCTCCGCGACGCCGACGGCGAGGCCGTGGCGGTGATGGCCGGCAGGGGAATCAGCTTCTTCGAGTCCGAGACCTACCTGCTCGGGGGCGCCAAGCCCGTGAAGCTGGACCTGCCGCTGAAGAGCTCGATCCAGGGCTATGTCGACGGTCAGATGATCGTGCTGATGGAGCAGGACTGGCCCGCCAAGGGCTTCAAGACCGGCGACCTGATCAGCTTTGACCTGGCGAAACTGAAAGCCTCGCCGGACAAGGCGACGGCCAAACTGGTCATGCGCCCGACCGCGCGCCAGTCGGTGGAGTCGGTCAACACCACGCGAAACAAGCTGGTCGTCGGCCTGCTGGACAACGTCAAGGGCGCGGCCCTGGTCTTCACCCACGGCGCCCAGGGCTGGACGTCCCAAAAGCTGGACCTGCCGGCCAATTCCAGCATCGGCCTGGGCTCGGCGTCCGACAAGGACGACCGGATCTTCTTCACCGTCACCGGCTACCTGACACCGACCACCTACTGGCTGGGCGACGCCGCCAGCGGCAAGCTGGAGCAGGTCAAAGCCTCTCCCGCTCGCTTCGACGCCTCGACGCACGTCGTCGAGCAGTTCGAGGCGACCTCGTCGGACGGGGTGAAGATCCCCTACTTCGTCGTCCGGCCCAAGGGCGCGGCGCATGACGGCCAGGCCCCCACCCTGCTCTACGCCTATGGCGGCTTCCAGGTGCCCCTGACCCCGGGCTATTCGGGCGTCATGGGCAAGCTGTGGCTGGAGCGCGGCGGGACCTATGTGGTCGCCAACATCCGGGGCGGCGGCGAGTTCGGCCCCGCCTGGCACGAGGCGGGCCTCAAGGCCAACCGCCAGAAGGTCTATGACGACTTCTTCGCCGTCTCGCAGGACCTGATCGCCCGCAAGATCACCTCGCCCCGGCGCCTGGGCATCATGGGCGGCAGCAACGGCGGCCTCTTGATGGGCGTGGCCTTGACCCAGCGGCCCGAGCTCTACAACGCCGTCGTGGTCGCGGTGCCGCTGTTCGACATGATCCGCTACAGCCAGATCGGGGCCGGCGCCTCGTGGGTCGGCGAATACGGCGACCCGACCATCCCGTCCGAGCGGGCGGTGATCGCCAAGTACGACCCCTATTCGAACCTGAAGGCGGGGAAGAAGTATCCCGAGGTCTTCATCGAGACCTCGACCAAGGACGACCGCGTCCATCCCGCCCACGCCCGCAAGGCGGCCGCGCGGCTGATGGAGTTGGGCTATCCGGTGCTCTATTACGAGAACATCGACGGCGGCCACGCCGCCAGCGCCAACCTGGCCGAGACGGCCCGTCGGCAGGCGCTGGAGTACGTCTATCTGACCCGCCGCCTGATGGACTGATCTCCCGGATCAGTGGATGGCGTTGATCCGGATTGCCGCCGGGTCGACGCCGCCGGCCGGCCAGGCCCTGGTCCAGCCGTACTTGAGTTCCCCCTCGCGGAAGGCGAAGCGGTCCAGGTGCTTGGCCACCACATCCTCCAGCCGGGCGAGGCTTTCATGGTCGGCGGCCTCGAGCGTGATATCGAGGCCGTCCGGATGGGCGGTCATGTGGCAGGTTCCCAGCGGCAGCGGAAACAAGGCCCAGGTCTCGTCGTAGGTGACCTCGAACTTGTGGCTCCAGTGCTTGGCCAGCTGGATCATGTAGCGGGCCGCCTTGTCGGTGGCGACGCGGGCGTGGCTTTGCATGCGCGCGCCCTCCCTCAGATCGACTCGATGGCGGTCGCGGCGTCGTCCAAGGCCTTGGCCACGGCCGCGATCTGCTCGGCGCTCAGCTGACCGCCGTGCAGCTTGAGCCGCAGCGCGGTCTTCAGGTTCTCCCGGGCCCGCAGGATCTGCGGCGAGAAAGCCGCGCTGGCCGAGGCCGCCTCGGCCATGCGTTCGAACAGCGAGCGGACCGGCGCCTCGTTGCTGGCCAGGAAGGCCTCGCCCTCGGGCGTGATCGTGTAGAGCTTCTTGCCGCCGCCGGCGTCGCTGGCGGTGACGTAGCCGAGCTCCTCCAGCAGCGTCAGGGTCGGATAGACCACGCCGGGGCTGGGGCTGTAGGCGCCGCCGGCCGCGGTCTCGATGGCCTTGATCAGCTCATAGCCGTGGCTGGGCTTCTCGGCGATCAGCTTCAGGACCACGAAGCGCAGATCGCCGTGGTCGAAAAACCGACCCATGCGCCCGCCCAATCCGCGACCAGGATGGCCGCGGCCGGGATGACCGCCGTGAAAGCCGAACGGGTGGCGACCGTGGTGTTCGTCGCCATGGCCGTCCCAGCGGCCGCGGTGGTGATGATGATGTCTTCCAAACATGGAATGTCGACTCCGTTTCGTTATATCGGAATTGTAGATATATCGAAATTGGTACGGGTCAAGAGCTATTTCCGATATATCTAATGTGTTCGCGCGAATCACCGCCCCCGAGCGCCAGGCGAAACCCAGGCGAGAAAGGCGGCGCGGGACATATCAGTGCGACTTGTCGGCCTCAGTCCGACCGTAATCGACGCTAAGGAAATGGAGCGCGACCGAAATAGTCGCCTTCAATCTTGATACGGAGGACGACGTGAATACATGGCGCGTGTGAGAAGCAGGAGCATGAGCTTGAGCCACCTGGACCAGAGCGCGCGCCAAAAGGCCGCCGGCGGGCGTTTCGTCGCCGGACTGACCGTGGCCGTCGGCCTGCTGGCGCTCGCGCCCGCCGCCCGCGCCGCCCGCCAGGAGCCGGCCGAGGCTGGAACCGTTTCGGCGAATGATCCCCTCGAAGGCTTCAACCGCGGCTCCTTCGCCCTGAGCATGGGCGTGGACAAGGTGCTGATCGGGCCGATCGCCCACGGCTACATGGCCATCACGCCCAAGCCGGTTCGCGACCGGGTCAGTTCGGCCGTCTACAATCTCGGCGAGCCCAACACCGTCATCAACCAGGTGCTGCAGGGCAAGCCCAAGCGCGCCATGCGGGCCACCACGCGCTTCGTCGTCAACTCGACCGTCGGCGTGCTGGGCCTGTTCGACGTGGCCGCCAAGATGCATCTGCCCCGCCGGGACTCCGACTTCGGCCAGACCTTCGGGTACTACGGCGCGGGCCCCGGGGCCTACATCTACGTGCCGCTGATGGGCCCGATGAACGTGCGCGACGGCGTCGGACGGGCGCTGGACATCGCCACCGATCCCGTCGGAGCCGTGGCGGGCGGGATCAGCACCGATTTCGGCAAGGCGCGACTGGGCGTCACGATTTTGGACGGCCGTACCTCGGCTGATCCGGCGTTCCACGCGTTGAAGGATTCGTCCGACCCCTATGTCACGGCCCGCTCGGCCTATGGCCAGTACCGTGAAGCCTTCATCCGTCAGGCCACCGGCGAAGCCGAGGACCTGCCTGATTTCGACGCGCCGCCCCCGGACGCTTCCGCGCCCGCGGCGACGTCCAAACCCTAAGCGATCTGGTAAGATGATGACCTTGTTCACCACCCGGCGCGGCGCCAACGCCGCGCTTTTGGCCTTCTTCGGCGCGGTCGCCATCGGCGCGCCCGCCATGGCCCAGCAAGCCCGCGACCCGGGCGCCGAAGCCTTCGTGCAGACCAAGGCCCAGCGCGTCATCTCGGTTCTGGCCAACAAGGGCATCAGCGAAACCCAGAAGAAGCAGATCTTCCACCAGGCGGTGGACGAGCTGGCCGACGTGCCGCGCATCACCAACTTCGTGCTGGGCAAGTACGCCCGCACGATCACGCCCGACCAGCGCGCCCGCTTCGCGCCCGCGTTCCGGACCTATGCCGAGAACGTCTACCAGGACCGCATCGACGACTATAAGGGCGAGGTCCTGAAGGTCACCGGCTCGGTCGTGCGCAAGCCCGGCGACGTCATCGTCAACACCACCATCTCGGGCGGCCAGATCAGCCAGCCCCTGCCGGTGGCCTGGCGCGTGCTGGGCGGCGGCCAGACCTGGAAGGTCGTCGACGTGCAGTTCAAGGGCGTCTGGCTGGCCATCACCCAGCAGCAGGACTTCGTCTCGACGATCGACAACGCCGGCGGCAACATCGACGTGCTGATCAACCAACTTCAAAAGGGGCAGGGCGCCAAGGGTCGCTAGGCGACCGGGGCGTCCGAGGACGGATAAGACATGGCGTTGCGCGAACAGTGGGCCGAGACGGCCATGGGCGTGGTGGTCCTGGCCCTGGCCGGCGGCTTCCTGACCTATTCCCTCAGCGTGGGCGGCGTCTCGACCAAGCGCGGGAACTACGAGATCAGCGCCAAGTTCGGCGAGGCCGGCTCGCTGGCGGCCGGCGCGGCGGTCAGCGTGGCGGGCGTCAAGGTCGGCACGGTCTCGCAGGTCACGCTGGAGCCCAAGACCTATCTGGCGGTCGCCAAGCTCAGCATCGATCCGACCGTCAAGCTGCCGGCCGACTCGACCGCCAAGATCACCAGCGACGGCCTGCTGGGCGGCGCCCACATCGCCATCGCGCCGGGCGCCTCGCTGGAGGACCTGAAGCCGGGCGGCGAGATCGAGAACACGCAAGGCGCCGTGGACATCTTCGGCCTGATCGGTTCGGTGATCCGACCGCAGGGCGGCGGCTCCACCGAGTCGACGCCGGCGCCCGCGCCGTCTGCCACGCAACCGGCCGAGAGCTACTGACATGGCCGCCGGCGAGGCGGCCCGGAAGGTCGCCGTCAATCCCATCCAAGCGCTGGGTCGCTCGACCCTGGCCGCCGTCCGCATGGTCGGCTCGGTCGGGGTGTTCGCCGCGCGCGGGACGGCGGCGGCGCTGAGCCCGCCGTGGTTTCCGGGCCAGCTGCTGCGCCAGTTCATGGCGATCGGCTTCTTCTCGCTGCCCGTCGTCGGCCTGACCGCCGTCTTCACCGGCGCGGCCCTGGCGCTGAACATCTTCACCGGCGGCGGCCGCTTCAACGCCGAGCAGGTGATGCCGCAGATCGTGGCCCTGGGCATCACGCGCGAGCTCGGACCCGTGCTGGCCGCCCTGATGCTGGCCGGCCGCGTGTCGGCCGCGATCGCCGCCGAAATCGGCGCCATGCGCGCGACCGAGCAGATCGACGCCATGCGCACCCTGTCGACGGACCCCTTCCGCTATCTCGTCGGGCCACGCCTGCTGGCCGGCGTGCTGATGCTGCCCCTGCTGACGGCGGTGGCCGACACCATCGGCGTCGCCGGCGGCTGGCTGGTCGCCACGCGGGTGCTCGAGTTCAACCCGACCATCTACATCCGCAACACCATCGACTTCCTCGAAAGCTGGGACATCGTCTCGGGCCTGATCAAGGCGGCCGTGTTCGGCTTCATCGTGGCGCTGATGGGCTGCTACCACGGCTACAACGCCTCGGGCGGGGCGCGCGGCGTCGGCCGGGCCACGACCCATGCCGTGGTGTCCTCGGCGATCCTGATCTTCGCCTCGGACTACCTCCTGACCACCTTCTTCACCCACATGTCATGACGCAGATCCCGAAACTGGCCTGGAAGGGCGTCACCAAGCGCTTCGGCGACCGGGCGGTCCTGGACGGCCTCGACCTGTCCGTCGCGCCCGGCCGCTCGCTGGTGATCATCGGCGGCTCGGGCCAGGGCAAGTCGGTGACGATCAAGACCGCGCTCGGCCTGATGCGGCCCGAGGCCGGCCAGATCGAGCTGGACGGCGAGAACATCGTCGGTCTGACGGAAAGCCAGCGCCGCAAGCTGTTTTCGCGGATCGGCGTGCTGTTCCAGGGCGCGGCCCTGTTCGACAGCCTGAGCATCTGGGAAAACATCGCCTTCCGTCTGCTCAACGCCGACGGCGTGCCGCGCAAGGAGGCCCGTGAACGCGCCATCGAGGCGCTGGAGCAGGTGCGGCTGGATCCGGCGGTCGCCGACCGCTTCCCGTCGGAACTGTCGGGCGGCATGCAGAAGCGCGCCGGCTTGGCGCGCGCCGTGGTCGCCCAGCCCGAAATCCTGTTCTTCGACGAGCCGACCACGGGCCTTGATCCCATCACGGCGGCGGCGATCAACGAGCTGATCTCCCACCAGGTCCGACGCCTGGGCTCGACCGCCATCTCGATCACCCACGACCTCGCCTCGGCCCAGACCATCGGCGACGAGATCGCCATGCTTCACGGCGGCAAGATCGTCTGGCGCGGTCCGGCGGCCGATCTGCGGACGACCGACAACCCCTATGTGCGTCAGTTCGTGGAAGGGCGCCCGGACGGTCCGATCGCCCATGCGGTCTAGGCCCTTCTCGACGGCCGTCCTCGCGGCGGCCCTGCTGGCCGCCGGAAGCGCCCACGCCCAGAGCTACGTTCGTCCGGACTGTCAGGGCGTGGTTCCGACGCCGGCCCGCTACGACACGCCCGAGCACGAACGCTGGTACAAGCGGTTCTGGACCGGAACCTGCGATCACCTGACGCTTTGCGTGCCCGGCGGGCCGAACTGGAACGAGATCGTCGGCAAGCTGCTGGTCAAGGGCGGCCCGGCCGAGCGATCCGCCCTGCTGCCCAAGGCCTGCAAGCTGGGCCAGACGATCGGGCTGGAATGGTCGCGCGAGCACAACGTCCGCAAGATCACCACCGCCGACCTCAAGGTCTTCGACACCATGCTCGAAGCGACCGGCGACACGCTGAGGGGCGTCGATCGCGTCGACGCCGCCGCCCGCGCCAAGCTGGGCGGGAAGTAACCTAGACCGCCTCGCGCAAGGTTTCGGCCAGTAGCCGGCCCTCGACCGAGCGGCTCGAGCCCGAGCGCCAGGCCACCACGATCTCGCGGCTGGGATGCTCGGTCGCCAGGGGACGCACGGTGACGGCCGCCTTGTCGGTCAGCCCCGCCTGAACCGCCATCGCCGGCAGGAACGAGACGCCCAGGCCAGAGCCGATCATCTGCACCAGGGTCGGCAGCGACGTGGCCGCGAAGCTCTCTTCTTCACCGACGCCCTTGGGAGGCTCAAGACCGCAGGCGGCCAGGGCGTGGTCGCGCAAGCAGTGGCCGTCCTCCAGCAGGATCAGGTCATCGCCGCGCAGACTGTCGGGGTCCACCCGGATCGAGGCCGCCATGGGATGGTTGGCGGGCGCGGCGGCCAGCAGTTCGTCGTCCTCGACATGGGCCCAGTCGAGACCGCTCATGTCGTAGGGCAGGGCGATCAGCGCCGCGTCCAGCGCGCCGGCCTTCAAGGCGCCGATCAGCCGCTGGGTCAGGTCCTCGCGCAGGAACAGCTTCAGCTTGGGGAAGCGGTCGCGCAGCACGGGCAGGGCGCGCGGCAGCAGATAGGGCGCCACCGTCGG
>CAKZJK010000564.1 GCA_936942565.1 uncultured Caulobacter sp.
CCGCCGTTAAACAGGCCAACGCCACCGCGGACGGTCAGACGGTCGGAAGGCCGCCACGTCAGGCCCACCCGCGGCTGGACGACGAGGTTGCCGTCGATATTGGCGTTGTTGGCGAAGCCATAGCGGTTGAGGAAGGACTGCTTGAGCGGCGCCTCGTCCTTCATCTTGTAACCGTCCGCGCGGATGCCCACGGTCACGTTGACGTCGGGCGTGACATCCCAGCTGTCCTGGGCGCCGAAGGTGAGCTGATCATAGTCGAAGCTCGCGCTGGCGTCCGCAAGCGTACCGGTGATCGAATACTGGTAGAGGAGCTGGCCGGCCTGCCGCGCCTGGAAGTCGGCCAACGAGTCGAAATAGTAGGTCCCCAGCGAGTTGGCGACGAAGACGTTGGAGATCTTCAGGCGGCTATAGGCGGCGTGCAGCTTGAAGGCGTGATCGCCGAGGTTATAGCGAGCGATGAACTCGGCGCCGTACTGCTTCTGGCCAACGACATCGGCTTGGCTGAACGCCTCGGTGCCGAAGAGCAGGCGCGGCGTCCCGGTCTGAGTGCACTGGTTCAAGGAGCCGACCGCGAGGGGGTCGAGGCAGACGGTGATATCGCTGTAGCCCGGCGAGCCGAACGAGACCGGGATCTTCATCGACTCGCGATAGTTCGCGCGCAGCTCGGTGCTGAACGCGTTGGTCCAATTCGAGTTCAGCTGCAGGACGTGGGTCTTGACCCGCTCGGGCTCGTGCGTGGCGTAGGACCCGAGGCCCAGGCTAGGCGAGGTGTTCGACGAGCTCCCGCCGCTCAGCGCCACGGTCTCGCCCTTGTTCTGGATCGTCGAATACGACAGGCGCTGGTTGTCGTTGATGTTCCAATCGAGTTTCAGCGTCCACTTGCGATCCTTCTCGGGACGGCTGGTCAGGACGCCCAGCGTGTCATAGCCGTAGACGCTCTTGGCGATGGACGTGACCTGATCGATTTGTCCCTGGGTCAGATTGGGGACCGCGTTGCCGGAGCCGGGCGGACCGAAGGTCGACGGAACCGTCTCGTTCAGCTTCTCGTAGGCGAAGGCGAAGAACAGCTTGTCCTTGATGATCGGGCCCGACAGGAACGCGTTACGCGTCTTGGAGGTCATGTCCTGCGAGAACGCGGCGCCCTTGGACTTCGTGCCCATCAGGCTGTCGTTGGAGTAGGTGTAGCCCGCCGCGCCCGTGAAGCTATTGCCGCCGGAGCGCAGCACCACGTTGATCGAGCCGCCCTGGAAGTCGCCTTCCGAGACGTCGTAAGGCGCGACCTTGACCGAGAGCTGTTCGATGGCGTCCAGCGGGATCGGGCCGCGGGCGCTCGGCAGGCCGCCCTGGTTGAGGCCGAAGTTGTCCGAGAAGCGAACGCCGTCGACCGAGAACCGGTTGGTCCGGCCGTTCTGACCGGCGATCGACACGCCCCGCGTGCTGGGATTGAACGACGCGAACGGGTCACGCCGGGCGATGTCGCGAATATCGCGCGACACCGAAGCCACGCTGGCGATGCTGTCGCGGTCGAACACCGAGACCAGCGGGCCCGAGCGCTCGGCCCGGGCGGCCGTGACCACCAGCGCCTCGACCTGGCTGTCGCCGACCAGGATCGGCAGATTGTAGGGCTGACCAACGCTCAAGAAGATGTTCTGCGAGGTCACCGGCGCGAAGCCCGGCGCGGTCACGGTCACCGTGTAGGGACCACCCGGACGCAGGCCCGTGAGGTTGAAGGCCCCGGCGCTGTTGGTCGTCGCGGTGGCCGTCGTGCCCGAGGGTTCGTGCACGGCGCTGACGCTGGCGCCGACGGCGGCCGAGCTTCCGGCCGTCACCGAGCCGCGAATGGAGGAAGTCGTTTCCTGCGCCATGACCGCCGTGGCGGAGGCCGACAGGGCGAGCGCGATGGCGCTCGCGGCATAAAGATGTCGCATATGGGTCCCCTGAATTGTGGTGCGCCGCGGTCCCCCCGAGCCGCACCGAACTGAAGCCGTTTCGCCCCCCGCCCTCGCCGGCGCGACGATGCGCCCAGCCCGAGGCCAGGGTCTCCGGTCGCTTCCCCCATGATCGGGACGCTTGTCGCGTCCTCGCGGCTGAACCGACCCCTTCGGTCCGCCGTCTTGAAAACGTCAGCGCGCGACGCCGGGAACGGCGTCGCGATAGGTGCTCCAATTGGCCGTGAGCGTGTCCACGACCTTCCCGGCCACCGCGCGGGCGGCGTAGGCGGCCGCGTCGCCGACGCCAGCGTAAGGGCGGTTCATGCTGTCGACCGCGTTCTCGCCGGGCGCCTGCTGCGAATAGTTACTGGCCGTCCGGAGCACCAGCAGGCGGTTGTAGTCGGCTTTGCCGACGGTCGTGAGACGGCGCAGCGCGTTGGCCACGCCCGTGTCCTCCATGGCGGTCATCACGAACTGACTCTTGCCGCCGCTGTAGTCGCTGGCCAGCTTGGCGTAGCGCTTCGTCAGCATCGCGCCGTGCCAGTAGGATTGGCCGGAGATCTCGTCCCCCGTCAGCACGAACGGCGGCTTGTAGCCATTTGGATAGCTCGAGAACGGCGCGCGCGCCTTGCGCAGCGCCTCCGTGTCGGGCAGCGGCGTGGCCTTGGTGAGCTCGTAGGCCCAGTCGCGCAGGCCGATATTGAGCGGGTAGTAGACGCTGTCGGGCCGGCCGGGACGCGGCGGCTGGAAGGGCGGATAGCCGCCCGTCCATTCGGCCGGAGCCTCGCGCGGGTCCACCCACTTGCCGAAGTCGACATCGATGACATTGCCGATCCAGGCGGCGGAGCCTGGCGAGGCCTGGTCTGGATTGACCCCCGCGATCGCGGCGATCACCCAGTAGGCCTTGGAGAGATCGAAGCGCGGATCGGTCGCCAGGGCGAAGGTGGTGATGGCGGCATGGTTGGTGCCCACGCCGGTGCGCACGATCAGAACCCCCTTGTCGGGATCATAGCCCAGGGGCGCGACGCCATTGGGAAAATCGAGCGTCCGCGGCGCCTCCGCCATCCAGGCCTTGTCTTCCAACGCGTAGGCGGTGACGACGACGACGCGGATCGGAATGGGCGCCGTGGCGCTGGCCGCCGTGGGCGACGAGGCGGGCGCCTGGGCCAGGGCCGACGTCGCCGTTAGTCCAGCGAAGGCCGCCGCCAGCAGCATCCGGCGTGTACGCACGACCAGGCTCGACATGTCCAAAACCCCCAAACTCAGCCGCGTGATCACTGACGAACACGCCTTCCCGCCCAGCCCGCGGCGGGGCGCTAGGTCGATGCGTCGCGTGTTCGCAACGGATGCAAGGGCGCGGGGTCAATCCGGGTCAAGCAGCCCCGGAAGTGAAATAAAATCTTACTTCAGTGTGACGGCGGACTAAGCATCTTTGGCGTCGCGTGCCGCTTTGGGCGGCGGCGTTTTCGCCTCCCTCGCGCGCGATCCGGCGATGGTTGGCGCCGTAGGTTGCAACCCATCACGGTCGAGGCGAAGGGTTCTCGGGTTTGGCGGCGAGTGAGTCGAAAGTAGCCGAATGAGATATCGAGCTAATCTCCGCGCCCTGCTTCCGGCGCTTCTCCTCCTGACGGGAGCGGCGCCCTCCCCGCCCGCCTTCGATCTCGTGGCCCTGGGCGTCAACGGCGGCGTCGAAGAGCCGACAAGCGCCTATCATATCAAGGCTCATGGGGCGTCGTCGGGCGTGATGTGCGATGTCGGAACACTCGCCGCCGGCATCGAGCAAGCTCGCCGCCGCGGCCGCTACCCCAACGCCGCTTCGCGCGAAGAGGTCATGACCTCGATCAGCGCCTACCTGATCACCCACGCCCATCTCGACCATGTCGCGGGTCTCGTCCTTGCTTCCCCGAACGACACGAAAAAGGACATCATGGCGCTGGCGCCGGTGAACCAGGCGCTCGCGGACCACTATTTCAACTGGAGCGTCTGGCCCAACATGGGCGATCGCGGCGCTTCCCCTCGCCTGGCTCAGTATCACTACCGCGACCTGGAGGCCGGGCTGCCCACGCCAATCCCGGGGACGGCGATGACCGTCACGGCCTATCCGCTTTCACACGCCGGTTCGCCGTCGACGGCGTTTCTGCTGCGGAGTGGCCAAGACGCCCTGCTGTGCCTGGGCGACACGGGTCCCGACGCGGTCGAGGGGGCCACGCGCCTGAACGAACTCTGGCGCGCCGTGGCTCCTATGGCGCGGGAAGGACGGCTGCGCGGCATCCTGATCGAGGCCTCCTACCCCGACCCTGTTCCCGACGCCCGCCTCTATGGGCACCTCACGCCATCCTGGCTCGGCAAGGAGCTTCAGGCCCTGCGCGGCATGGTCGGAGACGACGCGCGCATGAAGGCCCTCCCGATACTCGTCACCCACATCAAGCCCTCGGGAACGTCACGATCCAGCCGCGCGGCCGTGCGCCGGCAGCTTCAAGACCTTGGCTTCTTCAACTTCATCATCCTGGAGCAAGGCGGGGAATACGCCCTCTAGGCCGGCGGCTTCCAGGCGGTCCATCAGGACTAGGCCCAAAGACCCGCGGTGGGGGTGAAACCGCACGCGCCGTCGCAACAAGACGCCTTGGCGTGAGCCAGGAAGTCCGGTTCGTGCCACCAGTATTCGGGCGACGCCTCGCAAACGAACCGCCGCGCCCCGCCCAGGCTCGCCTGCTGAACCGCGCCCGCGAAAGGTCCGATCAGGTCAGCGGTCGTGTAGACCGTCCCGTGCTTGATCACCTTGGACACCTTGGCCGCGTCCTCGATGCGCGACAGCGGATCGCCATCGACCAGCACCAGATCGGCGTAGGCGCCTGGCGTGATGACGCCGAGCGGCTCGTCCAGATACGCCCCCGAGGCGCTGGTCGCCGTCACCAAGGCCTCGTAGGGCGTCATGCCAAAGCGCACCATGGCTCGTAGGTTCATGTGCAGGCTGACCGCGTTGAAATCGATCGGCGAGTCCGTGCCGGTCGTGATCCGACCGCCCGCGCGAACCGTCCGCGCCACCTCGGCGACGTTGCGCGACAGAGACGCCAGGATCACGGATCGATCCATGGACGCCATCTGTTTGGCCCGCTCCAGCAGGCGAGCATATTCCCACGGCGGATAGAGCGCCTTCACGCGCGGGTCATCGACCAGGGAGCGGTCGTCGCCAAACAGGGCGGTCGAGGTGAACAGGGTTGGCGTCCTCGCGGCCTTGCTGGCCACAAAGGCGGCGTTGACGTCCTGATAGATGTTGCCCAGCGCGCTGACGGTGCGGGAGTAGCCCGTGCGGCTGGTCGCGCCAAGGTGCTCCATGCCGTCCATGCCCAGACCCAGGGCCGGATAGTGGTAGTGCGAGGTCAGGGGCAGACCCTTGGCGTGGGCCCAGGCGATGACCTCCTTCTGGCGCTCGCCGGATAGGCGCACATAGGTCTTGATCAGGTCGTAGGACAGCGCCTCGGCCCGCCGCATCTCCAGCGCCATCTGGCCAGGCTCGGTCACCGGGCGCATGAAGTTGTAGAAGATCCGCGATCCATCGATCGCCTCGCCGGTGGCGTAGTAGCGAGGCCCGATCCGCTTCCCGGACTCGATCGCCTCCTGGTCCTCGACCGTGTGATAGGCGGGACCGCCCGGCGAGCGGGTGGTGGTGATCCCCAGCGACAACCAGAGCCGCCCTTCCCGATCGCCATAGCCGTAGCCCTGCATCTGGCGGTGGGTGTGCATGTCGATCAGACCGGGCATGACCGTGCCTGTCGGCGCTTCGATCACCTTCACGTCGCTGGCGACCTCGCCACGCGGCGAAATCCCGGCGACGCGGCCGCCCGAAATCAGCACGTCGACGTCCTCGCGCGCCTCTGGCGACTTGCCGTCCCAGAGCCTGGCGGCGCGCACGACCATCCGCTCCTTCGGGCGAACGCTGGACCACGTCAGACCGTGCGGGACGGTCCGAGGCGCGCCGCCGGCCGAGGAGATTAGCCGGAGTTGCCCAGCCGAGACGTAGATCAAGCTCCCGCCATCGCCGCTCCAACTGACCGCGTCGGTGACCTCGTCGTTCAAGGCCTTGGGCGGTCCCAGAAGCTTGCCCGCTCCGTCCACGGGCGAGACATGCAGGCGGCTGGCGAAGACATAGGCCAGGCTCGCGCCATCCGGCGACCAGACGGGGCCATCGTCGCCGCGGGTGCCCAGGGAGCGATCCGGTAGGATCGGTTCGTAAGTCCCCTTCCCGCTCGCGACATCGACGGTGAGAATCTCGCTGAGACCTTCCCGGAAGCGGGCGGAGTAAGGCTTGAAGGCGGCGTAGGCGATCGTCTTGTCGCCAGGCCCCCAGGTCGGCTTGCCCGGCTCCCAAAGGTCGCCGTAGATCCGACGCGTCTCGCCCGTGGCGACCTCGGCGACGAAGAGCCCGCCGTTCTGGCTAAGGAAGGCGATCGACTTGCCGTCGCGCGACCAGGCGCTGGACACCGCCGCGCCGTCGAAATGTGTAAGTTGGCGACTAGCTCCGGTGGTCATGTCGCGCAGCCAGATGTCGAGCGCGCCGCCCTTATCGGTCGAATAGGCCAGGGTCTTGCCATCCGGCGACCAAGCTGGATCGACCTTGTAGAACGTGTCCTTGATCAGAGCCTTGGCGGGCCCGGCGCCTATGTCGAGCAGATAGAGATCGTTCAGCGCGCGAAACACGATCCGCCGCCCATCCGGCGACAAGGCCGGACTGCCGACGCCCACCACGGGCCGCGTCTTGGCGGACAGGAAGTCGCGGCTCTTCTTCACGTAGCGGGGTGTGAAAACAGGAACACTGGCGGCGAAAGCCACCACGCCCGCATCGGCGCCGGGCTTGCGAAGCCGGATCTTGCCGTCCGCTGTGTAGAGCATCCCGCCGTCCGCTAGCCACGAGGGGCGGAATGGGAACACGTCCTCTCCCGAGACCACGATCCCGGCGGCGCTGCGCAACTCGGCCTTGCCGTTCTCGATCGCGGTGAAGACCACGTCCCGGCCGTCCGGCGTGAAGGCGGGGCTGGCCAGCGAGGCGGCGTTGAAACGGTCGGCGGACGCCTTGACCTTGGCCACCGTTCGGCGCGCGCCATCCAAGGTCTGGACGTCGATGCGGACCTTGTCGACGGTGAAAGCGATGCTCTTGCCGTCCGGCGACCAGGAAGGCTCGAACTCATCGCCGGGACCGGTGCTGAACGCGGTGATCGTCCCATTGGCGACATCCAGCAGATGCACGCCATAGCGCCCGCCCCGGTCGCTGGAGAAGGCGATGGTCTTGCCGTCCGGCGACCAGCGCGGCTCGCGACAGTCGAAGACGCCCTTGGTCAATTGCTTCAGGCCGCGCCCATCGGCGCCGATCGTCCAGACGTGGAAGTTGCCGTCGCGGTAGGACTGGAACGCGATGCTCTTGCCGTCCGGCGACCAGTCGGGCTGGGCGATCTCGTAGATTTCGTCCGTGAGACGCTTGGCGGGGCCGCCCTCGATTGGGACCAGCCACAGCATGGCGTAGACGTCGAACGCCACCGTCTTGCCGTCCGGCGAGACGACCGCGCAGATGTTGGTGCCTTCGGTCGCGGTGACCTGCCGAGTGTCCGCGGCGAGAGGCTGATCGGCGGCCTTGGCCCCCGGCGTCAGAGCGGCGGCGCTGGAGACGGCGATGGCGCCGCCGCCGAGCGAGAACAGTCGCCGGCGGCTGACGCCGCGCTTCGAGCTTTGGGTCATCGTCAACTCGCGAAAAAGAGCCGGTCCGGGGGCTGCCGGACCGGCTGGAGGCAATCCTAGAACCGGGCGGCGATGCGGGCGTAGTAGAAGCCGCCGCTGATCCCGTAGGGGGCGTACTGATTGTAGTAAGCGAAGGCGGGCGTGCCCCGATTGGCGGCGCGGACGCTATCTGGATAGGCGTCGAGCAGATTGTTGGCCCCGACGCTGACTGTGATGGCCTTGGTGGCCGCATAGCTGAGATCGAGGTCGACGATCAGCTTGGGTGACACCGTCTCGTCATTGGCCGCGAGCGAGGTGCGCTGGATGACCTCGCCATAGCGGGTCAGCCGCAGGTTGGTGTCGAACTTCCCAAGCGTCCAGTCCGCGCCCAGGATGTACTTCTCCTTGGGCGTGCCGACCGTGAGATCGCCGATCTTCACCCGATCGATATAGACGATGCCCGCCGCAGCCAGGGCCGGCGGCGGCTGGACCACGCGCGTGAACTTGTTCTTGGTGTGGTTGGCGGAGAACGTCCAACGGACCGCGCCGAAGTCGCCCAGGTCGGTCTTGTAGTCGACAACCAGGTCGATCCCGCGCGTCTTGGTGTCGGCGAAGTTGCCGTAGTAGAACGCGGCCTGCTGCGGGTTCAGCCCTTGACTGGCGAGGGCGGTGCTGACCGCGGCGTTGGGACCAAGCGTGCCGCTCTGCAGGATGCGGTTGTCGATCTTGATCTGATAAACGTCGAGCGTGACGTTCATGCGCGGCAGCGGCTGGGCCACCACGCCAACCGAATAGTTCACCGACTTCTCCGGACGCAGCGGTTTGGCGCCCAGCGCGATGGCGGCCGGGTTGTCCGGCGGCAGCAACTGCACCGGATAGAGCTGGGTCGTCGTCGCCGGCGGCACGATCACGCCGATGGTGCTGGACGAGGCGTAGTGCTGCTGCTGCAGGGAGGGCGCGCGGAAGCCCGTGCTGGCGGTGCCACGGAGCGCCAGATGCGGCAGGATCTCATAGCGGCTGGAGAGCTTGAAGGTCTTGGCGTCGCCGAAGTCCGAATAGTGCTCGAAGCGCCCGGCCAGGGCGAATTCGAGCTGGTCGGTCACCTTCTGCTCGACGTTCAAATAGGCCGAGATGTTGTCGCGCGAGAACGACCCGGCGGAGAACGGCGGGAAACCCGTCACCCCTTGCGAGCCGCCAGCGAACACGACGCCCGCTTGCGGACTGCCCGCCGGAGCCACATAGCCGCCATTGATGTACGAGGCCGGCTCGCCAGCGACGATCTCGAACTTGTCGTCGCGATACTCGGCGCCCAAGGCCAGGAAGAGCGGTCGCGAGAAGACGCCGGTGTCGACCTCGCGGGTCAGGTCGAGGTTGGAGGTCCACTCCTGGAACTTCAGCGTTCCCAGATAGAAGTAGCTGGGACTGGACGGGCCAAGCGACGCGTTCAGCGAGTTCTCGTAGTAGTCCACGTCGTCGCGGCTGAAGGTCGTCGAGAGGTCCCAGTCGAAGCCCAGGAGGCCAAGACCCTTGGCGCCGGCCGCCACCTGGAAGTCGCGATCCTTCAAGAACAGGCGCGGCGTATAGCCGTCGGGATAGACGGCGACGTTGTTGTTGCTGGCGTTCGGGTTGCGGAAGGTCAGCCAAGCCGCCGTGTTCCGGCTCGAGAAGGTGCCGAACGAATAGAGGTCGATCTTGTCGTTCAGCGGCGAGCCAGCGCTGTAGCCCAGCGAGAACAGTTGCACCTGCGGCGAACCGGGGTGGCTGGTATGGCGATTGGCGGTGACTTCGCGCGGGTCCGGCGTCGCGCCGGCGGTCCCGACCCTGACCGGCTGACCGGCGGCGTTCAGCGGGAAATACATTACCGTCGTGTTCAGCGTCTTGTCGCCCCGATCGGTCGGGTCGGTAAGGCGCACATCGGCCGTCAGGTTGAGATAGCCGCTCTCGCCGAGGCGCATGCCCAGGTTGCCGGCGAACTGCCCCGTTTCGCCATCGCCCTCGGCGGTCTTGCCGTAGAGCGCCGTCATCGAGCCGCCCTCGGGGCTCTTCTTGAGGATGACATTGATGACGCCGGCCAGGGCGTCCGAGCCGTACTGGGCCGAGGCGCCGTCGCGCAGGACCTCGATGCGCTCGATCGAGCTCGAGGGGATCAGGTCGAGGTCGGGCGGCGACTGGCCATTCTGGGTCGTGCCGTTGACGAACAGGATGGCGGTGTTGTGCCGGCGCTTGCCGTTGACCAGCACCAGGGTCTGGTCGGCCGACAGACCGCGCAGCGACACGGTCTTGATCGCGAAGCTGGCGCCGGCGCCGCTGTTGGAGGTGTTGGCCGACGGCACCAGGGTCGAGATCAGGTCACGCGTCGACTGCTTCCCGCTCTTGGTCAGCTCGGCCGCCGAGATCACGTCGATCGGCGCCATGCTTTCGGTCACGGTGCGAGACGTCGAACGCGTGCCGGTGACAATGACTTCCTCGATGAGACTTGGCGTTTCCGGCACGGGCGGAACCGGATCGGCGACGGGCGCGAGCGCCGCCGCGACGGCGGCCCAGCGCGTCCGGATCAGCCCTGAGCGAGGCGGCTCCAGGATAATGGTTTTGCCATCGTTCGAGACGACGGTCAGATCGGAGCCTGCGAGCAGACGATCGAGAGCCTGGTCGAGCGGAAGGACGCCGCGAACCGGCGCTGTGCGCTTGCCCTGCGCCGCGTCGGACCGCACCAGGATCTGCACGCCAGCTTGGCGCGCGAATTGCCTGATGCCCTCGGACGCCGGCTGAGCTTCAATTTTGAATGGTAGAGCTTGAGCCAGAGCGGCCCCGCCGGCCAGCGCCCAGAACGCCGAGGCGGCGCAAAGCAGCGTTCGTCGGCTGGAACGGTTCGTCCGGTTACGCATCGACTATCCCCCATCGTTGCGAAGCCCGCCAAACGCGGCCTTCTGACAAGACGAGGAATGCGGTTCCGTTTTCCGGCGGGATTTGGCGCGATTACTCCGGACACCGCTTAACACGCCCGCTTTTTACGCGGTCTTGTCCTGAGGCGCCCGTTTCCGATGCTTGAGGGGCGACCGCTTTAAGACGCGCGAGCGCGGCCGATGCGGATCG
Organism: uncultured Caulobacter sp.; assembly: GCA_936942565.1. Lineage (GTDB taxonomy): Bacteria > Pseudomonadota > Alphaproteobacteria > Caulobacterales > Caulobacteraceae > Caulobacter. Next base: position 10,734 of record CAKZJK010000564.1, read on the forward strand.
TCCGGGCGTCGGTGTCGACATCGGCGCCCAAGGTCGCCGCCACGGCCGCGGCGAAACTTTCGGGCGCGTTGGTCTGAAACAGCCCAACGAAACGCTCCTTGGCCAGATCGGGATCCTGGATGACGATCTGGCGGCTATTGTATCGATTAAAGAGCCTGGCCGCTTCCTCGAGGCTTTCCCCATCGAGGCTGATCTCGCCGTTGCGCCAGGCAAGGCTGCGTTCAATCTCGGAAGGCGACTCGGTCACCGGTGTCGGAGCCGCGCTGGCCAGCACGATCATGTCGCCCGCCGATAGGCGGTGAGGCGGCGCGTCCACGCCCTCGACCCACGCCTCGACGACGCCCTCGGTGACCATCACGTCCACGCGCGGGTCTCCTCGCTCGCTCCGGCGAACGGAAAACGCCGTCCCCACCGCGCGCACCCGGACAGGACCCGCGGAGACAACGAAGGGTCGCTTCGCATCCTTGGCGACCTGGAACCAGGCTTCGCCCTGCTTCAGGACGATATCCCGCGCCCTGGCCTTGATATCCACTTCCAAGGCGGAGCTGGTGTTGATCGCCACCATGGAGCCATCGGCCAACGGCACGCGTCGGATCTCGCCCAGACCAGTGTCCAGTCTCCGAGGACGCAGAGTCCATAGACCCACGCCGCCGACCATCGCGGCCGCCGCGCCGCCGGCCGCGATCAAGGCGCGGCGGCTAGGACCTCGCCCCTCCACGGCCGGTACGGAGCCGGCCAGGGCCCGGCCGCGATCCAGGAAACTGATGGCGGCCTGCGCCCTCAGCAGCGCGCCGGCGCGACGATGGTCGCCGGCCAGCCAGGCCTGGAGTTCCGGATCCTCCACCCCGTCCAAACCGCGAGCATCGATACGCACGGCCCACAGGGCCGCCTCGTCATCGATCTCGCTTGCGGAAGGGCTCATGAGTCTTGTCGCTCACCGAATGATCTTGGGCCGTCGCTTCCGATAAGGCGCGCAGAATTAAACGCAACCCCCTCGCCGCCTGGGTCTCGACGACGTTCTCGGTGACTCCCAGCCGCGCGGCGATCTCTTTCTGCGAAAGCCCGTGTATCCGGCGCAGGGTGAAGATCTGTCGGCATCGCTCGGGCAAGTCCTCGATCATACGCCGCACTCGGTGCAACTCGCGACGGCTGGCGACCACGCGTTCTGGAGACGGCTCATCATCTACGACGTTCAGCGCGTCGATTTCCGTTATGCAATCGATACGAACGATACGCGCCCGGCGAATTTTCTCGATCGAGATGTTGCGGGCCATTCGGAAAAAATAACCGCGGCCGTTGATGATGTGAGCCGTATTCTCCAGCGCGGCCAGACGGCAATAGGTCTCCTGGATGACGTCGTCGACATCGGCGGGCGAACCGCCGGATCGCAGGAGCCATGCGCGGACGTCGGCTTCATGCGGAAGAATCCGCCCCCCCACGAAAGCGATGATCTCTGCGCGGCTTTGCGTCACGGCCCCTCGCGGTCGACAGCTCGACGCTCGGATGCTTGGCCTCGTCGCCGCGGACGACAACCCCAAAGGACCGCGACCAGCCTCGCCACGCCGCTTTATGCCAACCCAAGCAGCAAACCGACGCCTGGGCGCCTCGCGCCGCGCCGAAAGCGACCGCGGCTAGTCCGCCTCAGGCCCTCAGGGCCTTGGCTACGATCGGCGCGAGCGACTCCGCAATCCTCTTGGCGCCGATCGCGTTGGGGTGAATGCCGTCCCTCTGCAGCAGCTTTGGATCGCCGCTCACGCCGGCCAGGATGTTCGCGTAGAGCGGCACGCCGAATTCGCGAGCCAGGCTGGAATAGATCGCGTTGAAATCGCGAGCGTAGGCCGCCCCGATGGCCGGCGGCGCGGCGACGCCCACCAGCACCGCTCGGATCCCCCGCGCCTTCAATTTCGCCAGCACGCCTCGCAGATTGGCCTTGGTCAGCGCCGGATCCACGCCCTGCAGGAGATCGTTTCCGCCCAGGGCCACGACGCAGACCTTGGTGTCGTCCGCGACGCTGAAGCCGACGCGCGCCAGTCCGCCGCCCGTGGTGTCGCCGGACACGCCGGCCGCCCGGACCACGACCGTCGCGCCTTGACGCGCGAGCGCGGCCTGGAGCTGGGCCGGCATGGCGT
>CAKZJK010000565.1 GCA_936942565.1 uncultured Caulobacter sp.
CGGAACCCAGGCCGCGCCCGCCGTTGATGGCCCGCCCACGCGCAGGGCCGGATCGATCGCCTTGATGGCGCGCGCCGTGACGTCATAGAGCTCGAAATAGGCGGCTTGGTCGGCCTTCTCCCAGAAGCCGTCGAGGTTAGGCTCGTTCCAGACCTCGAAGAACCAGGTCCGCGTCTCCTCGACGCCATAGCGCTGGCGGACATGACGCACGAAAGCGTCGATCAGGTCGCGCCAGGCGTCCAGCTTGGGGTGAGAGGTATTGCCCTTCCAGTAGAAGATCGTCTGGTCTGAGGTCTTCATCGCTTCCGGCGTGAAACCCAGTTCCACGAACGGCTTGATCCCCTTGGCGAGCAGGGCGTCGTAAAGCCGGTCGATACCGGTCCAGTCGTGGACGATCTTGCCGTCCTCGACCTTCACCGTGCCCAGCACGTCGTGGAAGATCGCGTGGAAGCGGATGTACCGGAAACCCAGCTCATCGACGGCGGTCTTCAGCTGCGCCTGGCTGTCGTCGCGGATCAGGGTGCCGGGATAGTCCGACCCGATCGACAGATCGAAGAAGCGATCCACGGGACCGGTGGTCTTGGCCGTATCGAGACGGACCTCCCGCGCGCCCGAAGGCGCGGCTTGGGCGGTGGCCGGCAGGCTCGACAGGGCTGCCAGCAAGGCGCGGCGCGACAGGCGCATGGGGTTCCTCCTCCCGTTTCGAGAAGGGCTACACGGCAATGATAGCGCTATCAATTCCTCTCGCGACCATCCGAGAACTATCGGCGAAGGGCGAAGCCAACGAAGATCGTTCGCGGCGCGGCGTAGCTGGTCACGCCATCGGCGGTCTGGGCGACGGCGAGGTCGGTGTTCAGCGCGTTGTCGGCGGCCAGATAGATCTCGCTGGTCGGCGACAGCGCCCAGCCGGCGCGAAGGTCGATGCTGGTCCCCGCTTTCAGCGCCCGGAGGTTCAGATCATCCTCGTAGCGCTTGCTCTCGTAACGGACGTCCGCGTCCAGGCTTAGGCGTTCGATCGGCGTCCAGCGCGCGCCCGCCGTGACGGTTAGGGCCGGCGCCTGGGCGGGCCGCTTGTCGGTTAGTTGGGGCGCGAGGCTTCCGCCATCGACCCGCGCGTGGGTCACGGAGAAGGCGGCGCGAACGGTCAGGGCCGGCGAGAGGTCGGCGCTCGTATCGCCCTCCAGCCCGTAGGCTTTGATCTCGCCCGCGTTGCGGCGCTGGCGCAGCCCGCCGGCCGGGATGAAGCCGGCGACGGGGAAGGTCCCAGGTCCGACGCCGATCGTGACGTTGGTGATCGGATCCCGGACCCGATTGTAGAACAGCCCGAGGTTCCATCGAACGCTCCCCTCGCCAGTGAGCCCCGTTTCGACGCCGTACAGCGTCTCGGGCTTCAAGGCGGCGTTGGCCTCGGTCACGTCGTTGCCGACGCGGAACGGGCGGTGCAGTTCGTTCAGGGTCGGCGGCCGGAAGCCGGCATAGGCGGCGGCGCGGATCCAGGTCTCCCCGCCCAGGCGCTGGCGAACGCCCGCGCGCGCGGTCGGCGTCGTCCCGGAGGCGTCGGCGACGGGCGCGTCGACGCGTCTCGCTCGCGTCGGACGCCGTGATACGAGCGCCAGCCGTCCAGCCGCGCCCCACCGGTCAGCGAGAAGTCGGGTCGGCTATAGGCCGCCTCCGCATAGACGCCGCCGACAAGGGTGCGGCCGCCCGCCGTGCGCTGCCGGGTGAAGGCGCCGTTCTGGTAGCGGAAGCGTTCATTCGTCCGCCCCTCGGTCGCCCGGGCATCGCCGCCAAGCTCCCATGACCAGTCGCCCGATTTGCCCTGCCAGGCGGCGTTCAAGCCATAGCCGCTGGCGGGCGTGGAATACTGGTCGTTGGCCGGCGTCGTCCCGGTCCGACCGGCCGCCACCGCGGCCGAGGTGTTCTCCAGATCGCTGGACCGCGCCCAGGCTTGAACACGCCAATGGTCTGTCGCCGCCGTCAGGGCCAGCGAGCTACCGGTCGCATTGGATTTGGCGCCGAACAGACCCGCGCCGCGCTTTTCCTGGAACGTGCCGACTCTCGCCGCCCAACGCACGCCGCCGGCCTCGCCCTGAACGCGGGCGGCGACGGAGCCGTCTTGCAAGGTGGTCGGGACGTCGGCCGCGCCCGCCGCCGCGCCTCGCACCGGGCGATAGCCGTCGGTGCGCGAGCCGCTGGCGGAGAGAAGCAGATGATCGGTTCCGAATGTCCCCGCGGCGCGCCAACTATCGCGTTCGCCGGCTTGCGCCGAAAGGCTGGAAAGCCCCCCGCCGGCCGCGCGCTCCCGCAAAGCCACGACGCCGGTCAGGGCGCCCGCGCCATACGGACCCGCCCCCGCGCCGCGCACGATCGTCGCGCCGGACAGGCTTTCGCCGGGCAAGGCTGTCCAGATCACCCAACCGCCGAACGGATCGTTCTGCGGCGCGCCGTCCAGCGTCACCAGCGCCCGGCCCGCGCCGGACGGCGCGACCGCGCGCAGGGAGAGCCCCTGGATCGTCGGATTGGCCGCGTCGCTGCCCGTGCGCCGGAACAGCGACACGCCGGGCGTGGTTCTCAACACGTCGTCCAGGCGCGCCGAGGCGCCCAGCTGGGCGGCGTCATAGCTGGCGGTGGAGAAAGCTTCCTGCCCCGCCAGCGGCGGCAGCCTGGGCGCCTCGACGATAACGGCGGAAACCGGGGACGGCGGAGCGTCGAAGAGCACGGATAACCTCAAGGCGGCGAACGGCTAGGGTTTAGCCAAAGCCCTCGCCGCCCGCCATCGTTCCGCTAGCTCAGCGCCTTCTTGTAGAGCGCCAGCAGATTGGTCCACGCCCGTTCGGCGGCGGCCTCGTTGTAGACTTGGCTGCCCTTCACGGTCCAACCGTGGTCGGCGCCCTCGAAGACCTCGATCTGAGCGGGCAGCTTGGCCTCGGCGAAGGCGGCTTTGAGCTTGTCTTTCACGGTCGGGTCCTGCTTGTCGTCGTTGTCGGCGATCTCGATCAGGTAGGCCGCCTTGGTCTTGGGCAGCAGCAGGTGCGGGCTGTCGGGCTTGGCCGTCAGCAGGCCGCCGCCATGGAACGAGGCCACGGCGGCGATGCGCCCCGGCACGGCTGCGGCGGTCTGGAACGACAGCGGTCCGCCCATGCAGTAGCCCTGCACGCCGACCTTTTTGGCTTTGTTGGTCTGGGGCTGAGCGTCAAGGAACGCGATATAGGCGACCGCGTCCTTGGCCGTGCCCTCGGGCGTGACCGTGGCGCGCATCGGCATCAGCTTGGCGCGGTCCTCGGGGTTGGCGAAGTTGAAGCTGCCCTGGATCACCGGCGCCTTCTGGACGCGATAATAAAGGTTGGGGACCAGCACGACGTAGCCGGCCGAGGCCAGGCGACGGCCCATGTCGCGGAACACCGGCCGCAGGCTCATCACGTCGGGCCACAGAAGCACGGCGGGGAACTTGCCCTTGGCCTTGGGATAGAACAGCGCGGCGTCGGCGGTCCCGTCTGGCGTCTTGATCTCGACATCCTTCTCCACGACCGTGTCGTCGGCGCGGGCGACCGTCGCGACGCCGGTCAGGGCGACCGTCATCAGGCCGAAGGCGCGGCGGGAAACACTGGGGTCGTGAACGAGGCCTTGGTGGATATCGTCATCGCACATGGCGGTCTCCTCCGGAGGGTTGGGCGGGCACGCTATAACCGCGTTATCCGTTCGCCTATCCACTTTACGAAATCGGTCAGGCTCCGGATGCGTAGGTCGCCTTGCCCGGCAGGAGAAGGTCCTGCTTGCGGCCATCGCACAGCGCGTAGCTGAAGCCGCCCTGGATCGCCCAAGCCCCGACCTCGCCTTGCTTGTTGATCGCCAGGAAGCCGACCTGGATGTCCTTGGCCTGGGGTTTCTTCTTGAGGATGCGCTCGACGGCCTCGCGGCAGGCGGCCTCGGGCGAGCGGCCCTGGCGCATCAGCTCCACGACCAGGAAGCTGCCGACATTGCGGATCACCTCCTCGCCGACGCCGGTCGAGGTCGCGCCGCCAACCTCGTTGTCGACATAGAGGCCCGCGCCGATGATCGGGCTGTCCCCCACCCGGCCGCGCATCTTCCAGGCCATGCCGCTGGTGGTGCAGGCGCCGGCTATGTTCCCCTTGGCGTCGATCGCCAACATGCCGATGGTGTCGTGGTTGTTCGCCCCGCCCGGCGTGCCCAGCTGGCCCGTGGTCTTGCCGTAGTCGCCGACCTCGCTGTTGGCCTTGGGCTGATACTTGGCGTCCTTCTTCCAAACTTCCCAGGCGGCCTTGGACTCCGGCGTCAGCAACTCCTCGCGCGGAAAGCCCTGCTCCAGCGCGAACTGCAGCGCGCCGGCGCCGACCAGCATCACGTGCGGGGTCTTCTCCATGACTCGGCGGGCGACCGAGATCGGGTGGGCGATATGCTCCAGCGCCGCGACCGAGCCGCAGTTGCCCAGCTCGTCCATGATGCAGGCGTCCAGCGACACGTGGCCGTCGCGGTCGGGATAGCCGGCGCGGCCCACGCTGTGGTTCTTGAGGTCCTGCTCGGGCACGCGCGCCCCGGCCTCGACCGCGTCCAGCGCGCGTCCGCCCTTGGAGAGCACCGCCCAGGCCGCCTGGTTGGCGGCGACGCCGAAGTCCCAGGTCGAGATGACGCATGGTCCCTGCAACCGAACGCTATCGCCCGCCGCCGATGCCCGCCCACTGATCATAGCCGATCCGACGAGGGTCGCGCCGATCAGGCCTCTACGATTCATCATGCTGGTGTGCTCCAAGGAAACCGCCGAATCCGTAACACGACCGGAGATAGACGATGACCGCCGCCCGCGTCCTGCTGGAAGTCTGTGTCGATACGCCCACTGGATTGGCGGCGGCGGTCACCGGAGGGGCGGATCGGATCGAACTTTGCGCGGCCCTAACGCTGCAAGGCCTCACGCCAGCGCCCGGACTGATGGCCCTGGCTTCCGCCTCGCCGATCCCGGTCTATCCGATGATCCGTCCGCGCAATGGCGACTTCTGCTACGACGCGCGCGACCTGGACGCGATGAAGCGCGACATCGACGCCGTCCGCGCCCACGGCCTCGCCGGGGTCAGCATCGGCGCCAGCCGCCTCGACGGCGAGCTCGACCTTGAGGTGCTCGGCGCGCTGGTCGAACACGCCGAGGGCCTGGGCATGACGCTGCACCGGGCCTTCGACCTGGTCGCGGACCAGTCGGCCGCTCTGGAGATCGCCATCGAGATGGGCTTCGAGCGCGTGCTGACCTCTGGCGGCGAGATCAGCGCCTTGGTCGGCGCGGAGCGGATCGCCGCGCTCGTCGCTCAGGCCAAGGGCCGGATCAGCATCCTGGCTGGCGCGGGCGTGCGCGTCTCGAATGTCGCGGAACTCGTCCACCGCACCGGCGTGCGCGAGGTGCACGGCTCGTTCGGCGGACCGCGTCCCGGCGCCGACCCAGCCTCGAAGCTGGGCGCGATGGGCTTCGTCCCGCCCGCCCTGCAGGACACCGACGAGGCCACCGTGGCCGAGGTCGCGCGGATCCTGCGCGGCCTGCCCTAGCCCTCGATGATGTGCGGCACGAACCGCGAGCGGTCGCGCGTCACGCGGCCCCGATCCTCGCGCACGCCGATACCGGCCGGCTGGTCGCCGATCACCCAGGAGCCTACCACGGGATAATTCGCGCCGAACTTCGGCGGCGGCTTCAGTTCCTGGCGGATCCAGCCTTCGGCGCCGTAGCCCTGATCAAGCACCCTGCCCTTGCGACCGTTGGTCCACAGCTCGACGTTCGCGCCCTCGCGGCTGAACAGCGGCTTGCGGGCGTAGCTCGATCCCAGGCGCTCGACCTTGGGGTCGTCGTCGAAATAGGTCTCGAGCAGGTTCGGATGCCCGGGATGCCGCTCCCACAGCAGCGGCAGCAGCGCCTTGTTCGACAACAGCGCCTTCCAGGGCGGCTCGATGAACAGGGTCTTGGAGCCGGCGATATTGGCCGCGTACGGCTCGCGCAGCATGTCCTCCCAGGGGGACAGCTTGAACATCGCCCCGATGAGATAGTTGTCCTGGTCGACGAAGCGGCCGTCGGCGTCGAGGCCGATCTCGGTGGTCGGAACGAACTTGGGCTCAAGTCCCGCCAATCGCGCCATGTCTTCCAGGAACCGCACCGTCTGGCGGTCCTCGACGAAGTCCGGATCGCTGGCGAAGTGGACGAAGCCGCCGTTCGGGAAGATCTCGCTGAAGCGCTCGGCCAGCCGGTCGTGCAGGCTGTTGAACTGGTCCGTGCTGTCGGGCAGAGCGCCGCGCTGGATCAGGTCTTCCAGCCACAGCCACTGGAACACCGCCGCCTCGTAGATGCTGGTCGGCGTGTCGGCGTTGTATTCGTAGAGCTTGGGCGGCCCGGCCCCGTCGTAGAAGAAGTCGAAGCGGCCGTAGAGCGACGGATCGCGGGCTTTCCACGAGGCGGCCACGACGTCGCGCGAGGCCTCGGGGATCTGAAGCTTCGCCATCAAGGCGTCACTGGCCACGGCCTCTTCGACGAAGTCGAGACACAGCTTGTGCAGCGCCTCGGTCGCCGGCTCCAGATGCCCCTCGACCTCTTCCAGCGTGAAGGCGTAGGCCGCCCGCTCGTCCCAATAACGGCGACCGTCGGCATGATGCCAGGTGAAGCCGACGGCCTCGGCCCTGGACTTCCAGGCCGGCCGAGGCGTCAGGGAAAGACGGCGCATCAGGCGTCCTTGGAGCCGGCCTTGACCTTGTCCTCGATCGCCAGCATCGGGGCGGGCAGCGCCTCGTCCTTCGGGGCCATCAGACGGGCCAGCACGTCCTCCGCGCCGCCGCCGCCCGGCAGGATGCCCGCCGCGGCCAGCTTGGCGTCGAGGTCGGCGCCGGTCTTGCGCTCCTCGGACTCGTTGTGCAGGCGGAACTGCTCCTCGCGGACGGCCTGGCGCTCCTTGATACGCTTGAGGCTATCGGCGGCCGAGCCGACGACGCCGCTGGCCGAACCCGAGCGCGAGATGACGGCGGCCTGGGCCTTCTGGACGCTCTCGTTGACCTTGACGATCTCGATCTCGCGACGCAGCGCCTCGACCTTGGTGTCGGTCTGGGCGATGACCGTGCGCAGCTTTTCCTCGGCCGCGCGAAGCTCGGTCATCTGGGTCGACTTCTGAGTCGCGTCCTTCTCGAGGTCGGCGATGCGCTGGGCCACTTCCAGGGCCAGGGTCTGGTCGCCCTTGCCCATGGCCGCGCGGGCCGAGGCCTCGTACTTGCGGATCTGATCCGTCAGGCCGGCGACCTCGGTCTCGAGCGACCGGCGGCGAGCGACCAGCTTGGCCAGTTCGTCCCGGGCCTTGCCCTGGGCGTTGTCGGCGTCACGGATTTCCTGGTCCAGGATCCGCAAGGCGTTGGCGTCCACGATGGTCTGCGCCCCGTCGTGCGCGGTCCCGCGGAACAGGGCCGAGAGCTTGCTCCAGATCGACATTAGAAGGTCTCCAGGTCTTGTTCGTTAGGCGGCCGCGCCGCGGCTCTTTTCGAAATTGTCGCGCAGGTCGCTGGCGGCGGCGATGGCGTTGTCGGCCAGGGTGCGCAGCTCGATCAACAGGGTCTGCAGGGTGGTCTTGGACGAGATCTCGCCCATCAGCTCGTAGTAGTCGCGGCCTTCAATGGTCGTGATGCCGAAGTTCGACAGCGGCACGATTTTCTGGGCCTTCAGCAGGAATTCATTGAAAGCCGCGCGGTCGTTCTGCTCGTCGCAGGGCCATAGCAGGGTCGAAACCACCAGCTGCAAGCCGCCGCCGCTGACATAGATCGGCAGGTCGCCGAACTCGTGCATCACGACCAGCAGCACGGGCTCGACGCCCTCGACCACGGTGACGGTCATTTCGCCTTCGCGCACCAGCGCGCTCTCCACCAGCCCGTCACGCAGGGTGTGGATCGTCCAGGCGGTGTCGATAACGGAATCCATGTGTCTCACGCCCTTGGGAGGGTTGGGGTTGGTCTTCAGGTTCGGCCCGCGAGCCGACTCCACGACGATGGCCTGTACGGCCGAGAGGATGTCGGGCTTGCACGCCGCCGGCGCCCAGACCTCGATCTTCACGAAGCCGGCCTGCCGGCGGGCTTCACGCCACGCGCGGGTCCTTTCGGCGGCCTGAGCGCCTCTCGTCGATTTGGCAGGCATCCGTTACATGTACGCATAACATGTACGCTTGACAAGCCGCCGTTCGGCGTCATCCTGCGCCCGACTTGATCGAGGGACAAGCGCGTCCCGAGGTAGAGCTGGCGACGCCGCTCACTTAGGCATGCCGGCCAGGGATTCGAGGGCCCGCGAACCGCGATGTTCGGAAAGCTTTTCGGCAGGAAGGACGCCCAGCGCCCCGCCCTGCCCGTCATCCGCAATGTGACCATTGGCCGGACGGTGGTGCTGGACCCGCTGGCCTGGCGGCGGTTTGGCGGCGAGACGAAATTCGCTCTGGATCGCGACACGCTGGAGATCACCGCCCAAGGGCTGATCCAGCTGAACGACGGCGCGTTCGTACATCGCTTCTATACGGACGACGAGATCCTGTTCCAGGTCGTGTCGGACGACCGCGAGGGCCAGCGCGCCAACGACTTCACCGTCTTCGTCCCATGGACCAGCGAATATCCGACCGACCGCGCCGATCGCGACCTGTGGGCCGAGCGCCTGCGCGCCCGCACCTTCCAGGCCGACGGTCTTCCCGAGTACCGCCGCTTCTGGTTCGGCGAGGACGCCGAGCGGCAGGAGCCGGTCACCCTCTGGGAAGACGTCTACTACGATCGCGAGGGGGCGGCGCCAGATCGGCGACTCTTCCAGACCACCATGCTGTTCCACCGCGACCTCGCCGGCGGCGAGGGTCGTGAGCTGTTGCTGGCGTTGACGGCCGAGCCCGAAGACGGCGACGTGACGCACGAGACGATGATCGGCCTGCCGCTGTCGGTGGGCGAGTTCAAGGCTTAGGGAGAGGCCGATGTTCGACTTCACGGCGTTCCAGGACGGGGCGATCGCGTTCCTGGTGGCCTTCGTGGCCGCCGGCCTGTTCACCATCGCCTTCAAATACATCTACCAGTGGGTGACACCCTATAACGAGAAGGCGCTGATCCGGCAGGGCAACCTGGCGGCCGCCATCGCCCTGGCCGGCGCTCTCATCGGCTACGTCCTGCCGTTGGCCTCGGCGTTGAGCCACACGGTCAGCCTGCCGGAGTTCGCCGCCTGGGCGACCCTGGCCGGCATCATCCAGATCGCCGCCTTCACCGGCGTGCGCCTGGTCGCCCTGCCCGACGTCAAGGCGCGGGTCGAAAACGGCGAGACCTCGATCGGCGTCTATCTCGCCGGTATCTCCATCGCCGTCGGCGTGCTGAACGCCGCCTGCATGACGACGTGAGGAGCGGAGCCATGAGCACCCGTAAGCGCTCCACGTCGCTGCAACTGACGACCATGCTGGCCGGCGCGGCCAGCCTGACCCTGGCGGGCTGCGATGATCCCGGCGCCGGCGCCCAGGCCGGCTGGGACCCCAATCGCGGCGAGCAGGTCGAGGCCTTCAGCTACAAGTCCCTCGAAGAGTGCAAGGCGGCCAACGAGGTCTCCGACCAGCAGTGCGACACCTCCTGGGCCGCCGCCCAGAAGGACGACCAGACGAACGCCCCGCGCTACGAGGCCCGCGCCTCGTGCGAGGATGTCTATGGGGCCGGCAACTGCGTGCCGCGCGGCGAGCAGGGCGGCGGCAGCTTCTTCACGCCCCTGCTCACCGGTTTCGTGATCGGCCGGATGCTGGATGGCGGCGGCGGCTACTACCGCGGAACAGGGCTCTATCGCGGGAACGACGGCTATTACTCGACCTGGGGCGGCCGTCTTGGCCGTGACTACGGCACCGGCCGCACCGTCATCCCCCGCGAGAGCATCGACCCTCCCGACGTCATCCGCAACGCGCCGCCCAAGGTCCAGACCCGCACCTCGGTCGTATCGCGCGGCGGCTTCGGCGGCGGTCGCAGCTATGCCTATAGCGGAAGCCACAAGGGCGGCTTCGGCGGCTAGATCATCGGCGCATTTTTGCGATTGACTCGCAACTAGACATCCCGTTTAGTTGAGAAGCGTTCGCAAGAACGCGTCGGGCCGCTCACCGAAGTCGGTTCGCCAGGGCGGGTGTCGGCCCCCTGCTCGGCGAGGAGATTTCCGGCGTGCGGTCCGACCTTTTCCCCGATCCATTCCACGGCGCCTCCGTCGACGACTGCGGTCCCCTGGCCCTGACACGCGGCGAGCGCGTGCTGCTCTGGATGCTGCGTCAGTGGGTGACGGCGCGGGTGCTGGGCCAGGAGCCCCGCGAGCGCCTGTCGCGCGAGGCCGGCGCCCTCGTCTCGCCGCGCGTAACGGCCGCCTTCGTCCTGATGATGAGCACGATCGAGACCCAGGTGCGCCGCCCCCTACGCATCGCCGCGCCTTGTCGGCAGGGCTATGCCGAGGACGAGCAGCGCGTGGTCACCGCCTGCGGGGTCTGCCCCGCCTCGCCGGAGATCGCCGGCAGGCTTCTGGAGAGCCTGGTGATCGCGCCGGAGGCGGTGATCGTCACGGCCCGCTTCCTGAACATGGCCCTCGCGCACGAGGCGCTCGCTCTACCGGTGAGGTTCGAAGAACCGGAACGCGCGCCGACGGCGCGTCCCACACTGCACTAGGCCTATCGGTAGCCCTGGTGCGCCAGGCGTTGGGCCAGGGCTCGCGCCGCCATCTCGACGTCGCGCCAGGTGGTGTCGAAGTCACTGGCGTCGCCATGGTAGGGATCGGCGACCGCCTTTCCCTCATAGCCAGGCACCAGGTCCAGCAGCAGGCCAAGCTCCGCCGTCGCGTCGCGCGGCGCCAAGGCCCGCAGGCCGCTCAGGTTGGTCTCATCCAGCGCGTAGATGTGGGTGAAGCTCCGGAAGTCATCCTTGGTCACCTTGCGCGCCCGTTGACGGGTGATGTCGACGCCGTTGCGGCGCGCGGCGGCGATGGCGCGGGGATCAGGCGGCTCGCCGGCATGCCAGCCCCCAGTGCCGGCGGAGTCGACGACCACATCCAGCCGCATCCGCTGCGCCTCGGCCCGGAAAGCGCCCTCGGCCAGGGGCGAGCGACAGATGTTGCCGAGGCAAACGAACAGAACCGAAGCCTTCGCCATCAAGCCCTTCCCCACCCGCCACCACCCGGCGTCTCGATCACGATAGCGTCGCCCGCGCCGACTCGCACCAAGTCCGTGGCCGCCATGGGTTCGACGCCGCCTCGCGCGCGCTCGACACGCGCCGCGCCCACGGCGCCAGGCTGGCCGCCCTCCAGCCCGAAGGGCGGGACGCGACGGCGGTTCGAGAGCAAGGTGGCGATCATCGGTTCTCGGAAGCCGATCTTGCGCACGACGCCGTCGCCGCCGCGATGCGTCCCTTCGCCGCCAGAGCCGCGCCGGATCGAGAAGGCCTCGACCAGCACGGGATAGCGCGCCTCAAGCACTTCGGGATCGGTCAGGCGGCTGTTGGTCATGTGGGTCTGGACCGCGTCGGTCCCGTCAAAGTCGGGACCGGCGCCGGAGCCGCCGCAGATGGTCTCGTAGTATTGCCGCCGGTCATCCCCGAAGGTGAAGTTGTTCATCGTCCCCTGCGCCGCGGCCATCACGCCCAGCGCCCCATAGAGGGCGTCGACCACCACCTGACTGGTCTCGACATTGCCGGCCACCACCGCCGCCGGATAGCGCGGCCGCAGCATCGATCCTTCCGGGATCACCAGCTCGACCGGCCGCAGGCAGCCGTCGTTCATCGGGATCTCGTCATCCACCAGCGTGCGGAAGACGTACAGCGCCGCCGCCCGGCAGATCGAGGCCGGGGCGTTGAAGTTGGTCGGGACCTGCTCGCTGGTGCCGCTGAAGTCGACGCGGGCGGTTCGAGCCTTCTGATCGACCGTGATGGCGACCTCCACCACCGCGCTGTCGTCCAGTTCGTAGGCGAAGCTCCCGCTCTCCATCGTCGCCAGCACGCGCCGGACGGCCTCCTCGGCGTTGTTCTGGACGTGGGCCATATAGGCCTCGACGACGTCCTGGCCGAACTCGGCGACCATGGCGGTCAGGGCCTCGGCCCCGCGCGCGCAGGCGGCGATCTGGGCCTTGAGGTCGCCGACGTTCTGGTCCGGGTTTCGCGCCGGCCACTTTCCCGCGGCCAGTAGGGCCCGGGTCTCCGCTTCCAGGAAGCGGCCGCCCTCGACCAGCAGGAAGTTCTCGATCAGGACCCCCTCTTCCTCGACCGTCTTGCTGTTCGGCGGCATGGAGCCTGGGGTGATCCCGCCGATGTCGCCCTGGTGCCCCCGCGCGGCGACGTAGAACAGCAGGGCGCCGGCCGCGTCGAACACCGGCATGACCACGGTCACGTCCGGCAAGTGCGTGCCGCCGTTGTACGGCGCGTTCAGCATATAGACGTCACCCGGCTTCAAGCCCCGACCGTCCAAGAGGCGCGCGTCGCGGATCGCCCGCACGCTGTCGCCCATCGAGCCCAGGTGCACCGGCATGTGCGGGGCGTTGGCGATCAGGTTCCCATCGCGGTCGAACAGGGCGCAGGAGAAGTCCAGCCGCTCCTTGATATTGACCGAATAGGCGGTGTTTTGGAGGGCGAAGCCCATCTCCTCGGCCACGGCCATGAAGAGGTTGTTGAACACCTCCAGCATCACGGGGTCAGCCTGCGTCCCGATCGCCCTGCGGCTCGGGAGGGCGACGACACGGTCGAGGATGAGGTTCAGGCGGGCGTCCACGGTCGCGCGCCAACCGGGCTCGACGACGGTGGTGCCGGTGCTTTCGCGGATGACGGCGGGACCGAGAACCTCCGCGCCGATCGGCAAGGCTTCGCGGTCGAACACCGGCGTCTTGTGGAGCGCGCCGGCCATGC